>LWDI01000069.1 GCA_002083475.1 Proteobacteria bacterium SG_bin5 | reverse complement strand
CCCGCACCCGCCGCGCGCGATAGCCGAACGACAGGCCCGTCACCGCCCGCACGCGCACGGCCTGCGCGAGTGCCGGCGATGTGATCCGGCCGATCACCGTCAGGCCGCACGCATCCTCGGCCAGCGCCTCCACTTCGCCCACCGGCGCGCCGCCATGTTCCCACAGCAGCGGCAGGGTGGCCGGCAGCGGGCGAAACGCCCCGGCACGCACGATGTCGCCGCCGCGATCGGGCCGGTCGAACAGCGCGGCGTAGCCGGCAAAGCGCAGGCTCATTTGGGCAGTTCCTCGATGCCGAAGCGCACCGCCAGCCCCGCCAGCGTCACCGTGCCCAGCACCCGCGCGATCCAGCCGACCGCCGCGCGCCAGGCGGATTTGCGCGCATCGCGCCACGCCCGCATCAGCTGGCGCAGTTCATCCATGTCGCGCGCGGCGGCGGGATCGTCGAGGCCGAGCCGGGCCAGCGCGCGTTCGGCGGCCAGTTCGCCGATTTCCTCGGCCATGCCGCGCAACGTGGCGAGATCGGCGCCTTGCGTCGCGGCCTGCGCCATCAGCTGGGCCAGCAGTTCATGGTTGCTCATCATGCCTCCTTCGGGGTCAGCCCCAGCATCGCGCGCTTGTCCTCCGCGCTCAGGAAATCGGCGGCGTTGACCTGCGCCCACAGCCGCTCGCGGTCTTCGGCCAGCGCCGTCACCCGGTCGATGTCGATGGTGATCGCGGCGTCCGCGAACCAGCCGGCCAGCGCCTGGCCCAGCGCCGAGAGGATGGTGTCCGCCAGCGGCAATATGGTCTGGCGCCACAGCGCGCGGCTCGCCTCGCGGTAATTGGCATAGGTCGCGTCGCCGGGCAGGCCGAGCAGCATCGGCGGCACCCCGAACGCCGTCGCAATGTCGCGCGCGGCGCCCGCCTTCAGCGCGGCAAAGTCCATGTCAGCCGGAGACAGGCTGAGCGCCTGCCATTTCAGCCCGCCTTCCAGCAGCATCGGCCGCCCGGCATTGGCGGCCCCGGCAAAGCCCTGGTCAAGCTCGGCGCGGATCCGCTCGATCTGGTCGGCGCTCAGCACCGCGCCATCGGCGGGGTCATAGACCAAAGCGCCGGACGGGCGGGCGGCATTGTCGAGCAGCGCCTGGTTCCACGCGGTCGCCGCATTGTGGATGGCGATGGCGCCGGCGGTCGCGCTCAGGCAACCAAGGCCATAATGATCATCGGCCGGGTTGAACGCCTTCACATGCACGATCTGCGGCCGGCCATCGGCGGCCTCGGCGATCAGCGTCTGGCGCGCTTCGCCCAGCCGGTAGCAATAGGCCACCGGCCAGCCCCGCGCATCGGGCAGTGCGCGCACCCGTTCGGGGCGCAGCGCGAACAGCTCGCGCACGCCCCCCTCATCGGCGATGATCTGGACATAGGCATTGCCGTGGAGCAGCAGCTGCGCCGCCAGCGTTTCGGTGAGCAGCTGCCCGCCAGAACGCGCCGCGACCAGCGCGCCTAGCGCCGGATCGGCGAGCTTCAGCGGCGCCCCGCCCACGCTTTCCGCCACCAGCCGCACTGCGCGCTGGGCAATGGGGTTGCGCAGGTAAAGCTGCCGCAGCTGCTGCTCATAGCCGATCGCCGGCGCTTCCCGCGCGGCCAGGCCGGGGACAGCAAGCTGCAGCACCGGACGCCGCGCGCGCCCGGCCGATTTGCGGCCGAAAATGTTCATGCAAAGCTCCCTGAAAGTCAGGCGGAAAGTCGCTGGATCGGCGAGCGGACCGGTCTTCTTCAGCCCCTCCCCTTCAGGGGAGGGGTTTGGGGTGGGGGCTCACCAGATCGCCCCCCAGATTGATGGCCCCCTCCCCCATCCCCTCCCCTGAAGGGGAGGGGCGAAGGGTGGCGATCCCCCCCCTACAGCCACCGCATCCCGGCGCGGGCGCGGGGGGCGAGCATCAGCTCGGTCAGCGCCCAGACGAGCGCGTCGGCCCGGTCGGGCGAGCGGCCCGGCCCGGCATAGCCGCCGCCCGCCATCAACCCGCACAGCTCATCCTCCAGCGCGGCGAACGCGCCGGCATGGTGAACGCGGCCCGCCTCATACAGAATGGCGATCGGCTCGGCGCGCGCGGCCTTGCCCTGGCTGGCATGCACCAGCGCCAGCGGCAGGCGGGCATCGGCGGCGTGCAGAATGCCGCGCACCATCGCGCCGCCATTGTTCGCCTCCGCCACGACCCGGTCGGCCCCGTGGCGCTGGGCACAGGCCGCTACCGCGCGCGCCCAGCCATCGGGCTGCGCGCCGGCGATGCTCGCATCCTCGATGACATAGCCATGGCCATCGGCGGCGAGCCCCACCGCGACGATGCCGCACGCATCGCCCCCCACCCCGGCCGGCGGATCGACGCCAACGACGATGCGGGAGAAAGCGGCCGGGGCCGGCGCGCGGCACGCCTCGATCAGCGCGCGGGTCCACAGCGCCCCCGCCACTTCCTCGATCAGCTCGCCGTCCAGTTCCTGCCTCCCCAGCCTTGTGCCGGCATAATCCTGCGTCACCTGGCGCAGGAAATCGGCCGACAGATGCGCGCGGTTGTCGCGCGTGCGGCCATGGGTGATGGCGACGTCTGCGGCCCCGACCAGCCGCCGGATCAGCGGCACCGGGCGCGGGGTGGTGGTCGCCACTATGCGCGGGGTCCGGCCCAGCCGCAACGAAAGCATCAGGTTATCCCAGGCCTCCTCCTGTTCCCATTTGGCGATCTCATCTGCCCAGGCGGCGTGATGCTGGCCGCCCCGCAAGGATTCGGCCTCGGCCGCCGAATAGACGAACGCCTGGGTGCCATTGGGCCAGGCGAGCCGCCCCAGCGACGGTTCCCAGGCCGGGCGCCGATCAGGCGGGGCAATCGCCAGCAGGCCCGATTCGCCCTCCACCATCACCCGGCGTGCATCGCGCTGGGTGGCGGCGACCAATGCGAGGCGCTGGCCCGGCTTGCTTTCCGCCAGCGCACGCACCCATTCCGCGCCGATCCGCGTCTTGCCGAAACCGCGCCCGGCCATCACCAGCCACACCCGCCACGGCGGCGGCGGCGGGCGCTGGCCCGGTCGCTCCCAGAACGGCCAGTGATAAGCCAGCCGTTCCAGCGCAGCCGCCGGCACCGCATCAAGCAGCCGGGCGCGCGCATCGGGGGCGAGCAGCGCGGCAATCTCGGCGAGCGAATGCTCAGGCCGCGCCATCTTTGTCCCCGGCCTCCTCGGGCGCGGTCAGGCGCTCGCGCATTACCGCCAGCACCGCCTCGAGCTGATCGCGCGGGTCTTCGGCGGCGGGTGCTGCGGTCGCTGGCGTGCCGGCGACGGATGCCTGCTTGGCCGCCCGCAAGGCGCGCACCTCGTCGCGGTGCAGGGCAAGCAGGTTGATAAGCACACGCTCGCTCAGCGCCGGGCCGGTGGCAGCCGGGGTTTGCGCCTCCGGGTCGGGCGGGGTCATCTGCGCAATCGCGTGCGACAGCATCAGCATTTCCAGCGTTTCATAGCCCGCGAGCAGCGCGTCGTTCCACGCGGCGGCAAAGCCCGCATCGCGCGCCTTGGTGCGATAGACGCAGGCGCGGCTCACCCCGGCGGTGGTGTAAGCCAGCTTCACATTGGCGTGGCCCGCCAGCTCGGCGAGGAAGATCGCGCGCTTTTCGGCGGTGAAGGCATTGGCGCGCGGGGCATGCGCGCGCACGCCGTCAGCGGTGCGGAACACGGACTGGGTCATTGGATTTTTTCCGGATGGTGTGGCCGAGACGGTTTTTCTCAGCGTTCCTGATATGTACCAAAACAGCGTCGCGCTGTCAAGCATAAATAGCCAGATAGGTTATTTCTTGGTAGCGATGCCGTCCACCAGCGCGCCCCAGGCGGCGATCTCGTCATTGAAATGGCGCGCGATGCGCAGGTCGCCGGCGCGGCCCTGCGCCAGGTCGATCTCCGCTGACCCCTCCCATTCAAAGGTCGCATTGCCGGCGAGCGTCACCATGCCGTCGGCCGCCGCCTCGGCCATCACCAGCCCGCCGGCGTTGAACACGGTGAAGCCCTGGCCGAAGCTCAGCCGCCCGGTCAGGCACGCGGCATAGGCCGACGCCGCCATCGCCGATCCGCAACTGTTGGTGAGGCCCACCCCGCGCTCGAATGTGCGCACGAACAGGTCGCGCCCGCGCACTTCCACGAACGATACATTCGCGCGCGCCGGCAGCCAGGCCGGTGCCGCTTCGCAGATCTCCCCGACCGCGACCAGCGCGGCTTCATCCACTTGGTGCGTGAAATGGATGAAGTGCGGATTGGGTATCGACAGCGCGGTGTATGGCCCGCCGGGCAAGCCGGGCACCACGCTTTCCACGATCCGGTCCGCGCCGCCCGCCCAGTGCGCATCGAGCCCGGCCGGCCCCACCGTCTCGCGGATCGTGACGATCCCGGGCGCGAGATCGGGCGCGCGCGCCACCTCGGCGCTGCTGGTGGCAAGCTTCACCGCCGCCGCCTCGGCTCCGGTCGCGGCAAACCCGGCGCGCGCCACGCAGCGCAGGCCGTTGAGGCAGGTTTCCGCCTCGCTGCCATCGGGGTTGAACATCCGCATCCCGAAAGCATGGGCGGCGTCGCCCGCGGTCAGCAGCAACAGCCCGTCGCTACCCACCGGCCCGGCGCGATCCGCCAGCGCCCGCGCCACCGCTGCCCACTGCGCATTGCTCAGCGCGATCGCGCGCGCATCGACCAGCGGGAAATCATTGCCAGAGCCATGGCATTTGACGAAATCGATCCGCATCGCGCCTATCTAGTGCGGATTGCGAAGGACGCAAAACCGGGGCGCCCCCTCACGCCGCCATGCGGAACAGCGCGCGTTCGGCGGCGATCAGCGGCGCAAAGCTCGGCCGTGCATGGATGGCCGCGACATAGGCCGCCAGCTTTGGCCAGCGCGCCGCGTCGATCGTGCAGCCGGCATGGGCCAGGTTCACGAACGGGCTGGCAATCGCAATGTCGGCAAGTGTCAGCCGGTCCTCGACCAGAAAGCCGCTGGGCGGCACTGCCGCATCGAGATAGTCGAGGATCGGTGGCAATTCCTGCGTCTCGGCCAGCACGGCGGCGGCCTCGTCGCCCTCGCGACGCAGCACGCGCGGCGCGAGGAAACGGTTGAAGAAAATCTTGCCGCTGCACCCCACGAACAGTGTGTCGGCCAGTTCGTCGAACCATATGGTGCGCGCGCGCGCGATCGGCGCGGTGGGGATCAGCGCCGGCTCGGGTGTCTTGGCTTCCAGATAGGCGATGATCGCGCTCGAATCGGCCACGCAGAAATCGCGCCCGCCATCGGCACCGGGGTCGCGGAGCGCCGGCATCTTGCGGAACGGGCTTGCGTCGAGAAACTCGGCCGGCTGGCCGCTCAGCCCGACTTGCTGGTGCGTCAGCGCGATGCCCTTTTCAGCGGCATAGGCCAGCACCTTGCGGACATAGGGTGAAATCGTGGCGCCATAGAGGATCATCGACCGTCTCCTGTTGGGGGTGGGCGGAGCGATATCCCAGAAGGTTGCAAACCGCAACGCAATTGCTCCGGCATGGCCCGCGCATTGACGCAGCGTCGTGCCCGGCTATCGAGCGAAGCTCAGCATATGAGCATCACCATCCGCCCCGCCGATTTCACCGATCCACAGCTGCTGGCGCTGCTGCAGCTGCATCTGGCCGGCATGCACGCGCAGTCGCCGCCGGGCAGCGTCTATGCGCTCGATCTGTCGGGGCTGGACGTGCCCGAGGTGAGTTTCTGGACCGCGTGGGAGGGCGACATGCTGCTCGGCTGCGGCGCGCTGAAGGCGCTGTCGGCACAAAGCGGCGAGATCAAGTCGATGCGCACCCACCCGGCGCATCTGCGCAAAGGGGTGGGCGCGGCGCTACTGGTGCATCTGCTCGCCCTGGCCCGTGCGCGCGGTTATCGGCGGGTCAGCCTGGAAACCGGATCGGGCCCCGCGTTCGAGCCCGCACTCGCGCTCTATGGCGGCTTCGGTTTCGTGAACGGCCCGGCGTTCGGCGATTATGCACCCAGCGATTTCAACCAGTTCCTGCATCTGGCGCTCGGCGCGGATCATGCGACCTGACCGAGCCTGGTCAGCTTCGGACCGCAAATGCCCGTCGGATCTCCGCAACCGCATTTTCCTCGAAGCAAAGTCCGTGTGACAATATGATGCGCGACGGTTGCCACGCGAGCATCTGCTGCACCCCCTTGCGCAAGGCATCCCGATGCTTGCGCGCAGCGAGCCTTATTTCGATCGAAGGTCGGCCATTCGGACCGGCAGCACCGCCGGCGACAAGCAAGAACCTGGTGAACAACCCGGCAGCACGGCTTGATTCGAAATTCTGCATCAAGTCCGTAACGATCAATGTGCGCGTAACCCGATGGAAAAATATTGTTTCAGTGAATTCGCCCAGATCGATCTGATACTGATCGAGATCATTGGCCAGGCGTTTGGATACATCTGAACCGAGTGGCACTGCGCGATCGATACCGACTTTTGCAATAGCGCCCGGGGAGCAAAGGACATCCGCAGAACGATATTTATCGGCCCAGGCTTTCAAATGCACATAATGATAGCTGTTTGGCGCGATCAATACGGATACCTTGCCAATGTCATCAACGAGCCGGCAGATATCATCAGACATCGATATGGGCGAATGCAGGCACAGTGTTCCGTCACCAAGCCTAATCACCGTCATTCGCGTTGGGCAGGGAATGGTCAACCCCGTCAGGCGATAGGCAACCTCAGGCCCTTCGACGGTCCAAAGATTGTCCGCTCTGATGACAGGAACCAACTGTGGTTCGTAAGGCCTGTATCCCGGCGATACGTCGCTTGTCCCGGCCATACGCTCCCCCTTTCTTCCATCACCATCATGCCCATCTGGTCCGAATGATCCAATGGGCATTGGCGGCACTACCCCAACCCATAATGCTCCCCCAGCCGGTCGAGCGCGAGGGTGAGGACGAGGCGGCCGGCGCGGGCGGGCCAGCCGAGCGCGCGTTCGGCGCCGGGCACGCCTTCGCCCGCGCACACCACGCGCCAGGCAATGTCGGCCAGGCCCGGGCCAAGCGCGGCAATCGCGGCGTCGAACCGGCGCTTGGCGGCGACATGGCCCAGCGCCGGATCGGCGGGGGCGGCGGGGCGGCCGGCGGGAGTCGCGTCCCAGCGCATCGTCACGCGCGGGCCGAGCGCGGCCGCTTCATAATCGGCGCGCAGCCGCTCGCCCGCTTCCAGCTGGCGCGGGGAGACGAGGCCACGCGCGGCGAGCCAGGACAGCGGCGATTCGGCGCGGTTCACCGTCACGCTGCGGCGGCGCGCGCCGGTGGTGGCGGGGCGACCGGTGAGGCCGAGCGCATCGATTTCCATTTCCGCCAGATCGCGCATCGCCGCTCTCCTTGCTGGTTAAAGCCGTTCCATTGCCATCGCGCCTCACCCCTCCCCTTCAGGGGAGGGGACGGGGGGCGGGGCAGTGCAACAGCTGCCGCGCCCGACTGGGATAGCCCCCACCCCAAACCCCTCCCCTGAAGGAGAGGGGCTTATGAATACTCGCGATGGGGAGCATCACCTTCTCACCACCGAATCACTCTTGCCATATCGGCCCGGTTGTAGGAAAGCAAAATAACCGATCTGGTTATACAGGAGGTAATCGATGATCACCGCGATCCGCGATGTGCGCCGCGCGCGCGGCATGACGCTGGACGATGTCGCGCGCGCCTGTGTGCCGCCCACCACCGCACAGACGATCGGCCGGCTCGAAACCGGCACGCGCACCGTCTCGGTCGCGTGGCTCAACCGGATTGCTGCGGCGCTCGGCGTGGACGCGGCCGAGCTGGTGCGGCTGTCGGACAGCGGCGTGCCGGTCGCAGCCCTCATCGGGCCGGAGGGCGCCGTGGCGCCGCGCGCGCCGATGACGCTCGCCTCGCCGCAGCCTGGCGCCGGCCTGGTCGGACTGGTGGTGCAGGCCGCGCTTGGCGATTACCGCGCCGGCGACCAGCTCTGGTGCGAGCGGCTGGCGCCCGATGCGTTTGCGCGCGCGCTCAACCGCGACGTGCTGGTGCCGCGCGCGGCCGGGCGGTTCGCGTTCGGGAGGCTGATCGGGCGCGAGGAGGGGCGGGTGCAACTGCTTGGCCTGATGCCGGGCGCGCGCCAGCAGGTGCTGGCCGATCCGCCCTGGATGGCCAAAGTGACACGGCTGATCCGCGACTTATAGCAGGTATCTCAAGGGCTTGGTGGGCGCTGACGGACTCGAACCGCCGACATTCTCGGTGTAAACGAGACGCTCTACCAACTGAGCTAAGCGCCCTTCGCACCGCCAGTGGCAGAGCCGGCGCCGCGACGCAAGGGGGCGGCCGCCCAATAGCGCCGCATCGCCGCCGACGCCTGACCGGACAGGGTGATGAAGGCGCGGCGGCCATCGGCAGGATCAGGGGTGCGGAGCAGCAGGCCAAGCGCGGTCAGCCGCTGGATCCAGCGTAGCGCCGTGGTCGGCGCGACGGCAGCAGCGATGCACAGCGACGAGACCGAGACCCGCGCCCCCTCCAGCTCGGCGGCGAACAGGTCGAGCAGCATGTCCCACGCCGGATCCTCGAACAGCGCCACCCCGAACAGCGCATCGCGCAGCCGCCGCGCCTTGATCTCGCCGCGCACTTCGGCCGGGTCGGCCGGCTGCACCGTCTCGCCGGGGCGGTAGTCCATCGGCGTGTCGGCAAGGCCTGCGGCGCCACCCTCGCCAGTCAGCCGGGTGAGCGCGGCGACCAGCCGGGCGATGCCGTCGCGAAGCATCGCCAGCCGGTCGCCCTCCGTCTCGCGCAAGCGCCCGCCGCCGGGCCAAGCGCGCGCCAGCGTCAGCGCCGCAACCCGCTCGGCCATGTTCGGCGCGCACAGCAATTGCGCACCAGTGTCGAGCAGCGCTTCGGCGACCAGGTCGATCTGACCGGCGGCAAAACTCACCACCAGCGCGGCGCCTCCCGATGCCGCCTCAGCCGCCGCCGCGTCGAGCAAAACGGCGAGCACATCATCGGCCAGCCCCTCGCTCTCGATCAGCAGCACCGGCGCCCCGGCGGTGAGCGGGGCATCGCCCGCCTCGCGCAGCACCGCGCGCAATCCTGCCAGCGCGATCGCTTCTTGCGCGACCCCCGCCATCGCTGGTGCTGCGACCAGCGCGACCGTGCCGGGCGCCGCGTCCCATCCGTTCATGCGCGGATCAGCCAAGGCCCTTGACGATATCCTCGACCATCTTCTTGGCGTCGGCGAGCAGCATCATCGTATTGTCCATGTAGAAGACGTCGTTATCGACCCCGGCATAGCCGACGCCGCCCATGCTGCGCTTGATGAACAGCACCGTCTTGGCCTTTTCGACGTCGAACACCGGCATGCCGTAAATCGGCGATCCCTTGTCGGTCTTGGCGGCGGGGTTCACCACGTCGTTCGCGCCGATGATGAAGGCGACGTCGGTCTGGGCGAATTCGCTGTTGATGTCTTCCAGCTCGAACACTTCGTCATAAGGCACGTTCGCTTCGGCGAGCAGCACGTTCATATGCCCCGGCATCCGCCCGGCGACCGGGTGGATCGCGAATTTCACCTTGACGCCGTGCTCCTTGAGCTTGTCGGTCATCTCGCGCAGCACGTGCTGGGCTTGCGCGACCGCCATGCCATAGCCGGGGACGATGATGACTTGTTCGGCCTGTTGCATCAGGAAGGCGGCGTCGTCGGCCGAGCCGCGCTTCCAGGGGCGGTCGACCTTGGCCGCGCCGCCGCCGCCCGCGTCGCTCGCGCCGAAGCCGCCGGCGATCACGCTGATGAAGCTGCGGTTCATCGCGTTGCACATGATGTAGCTGAGGATCGCGCCCGACGAGCCCACCAGCGCGCCAGTGATGATCATCGCGCTGTTGTGGAGCGTGAAGCCCATCGCGGCGGCCGCCCAGCCCGAATAGCTGTTGAGCATCGAGACGACGACCGGCATGTCCGCCCCGCCGATCGGGATGATGAGCAGGAAGCCGATCGCGAAGCTCAAAATGGTGATCACCGCGAACACCCAGAGCGATTGATCGGTAAGGAAATAGCCGGTCAGCCCCAGGATCGCCGCCAGCGTGCCGAGGTTGATCACGTGGCGCGCGGGGAGCAGGATCGGCTTGCCGCTCATATTGCCGTTGAGTTTCGCGAAGGCGATCACCGAGCCGCTGAAGGTGATCGCGCCGATCGCGACGCCCAGGCCCATTTCGACTCGGCTCTGGAGGAAAATCTCCCCCGCCTCGGCGATGCCGAACGCCTCCGGGTTCAGATAGGCCGCCCAGCCGACGAGCACCGCCGCGAGGCCCACCAGCGAGTGGAAGGCGGCGACGAGCTGCGGCATGTCGGTCATCTTGATCCGCCGCGCGGTGACGATGCCGATCGCGGCGCCGATGCCGATCGCGATCGCGATTTCGATCAGCCCGGTGCCATGGGTGACGAGCGTCGTCACCACCGCGATCGCCATGCCGATCATGCCATAGCGATTGCCCTGGCGGCTCGATACCGGGCTCGAGAGCCCGCGCAGCGCCAGGATGAAGCACACCCCGGCGACCAGATAGGCGAGCGCCACCCAGGGATTGACCGCGACCGTCTCGTGCATCGTCTCGCTCCCCCTTGGGCGTTACTTGGCTTTCTTCTTGTACATGGCGAGCATCCGCTCGGTGACGGCGAAGCCGCCGAAGATGTTGATGCTGGCGAGCACGACGCCGAGCAGCCCGAGATATTTGGCGACCGGCGACCCGGCGGCGGCCGAGGCGACCAGGGCGCCGACGATGATCACCGAGCTGATCGCGTTGGTCACCGCCATCAGCGGCGTGTGCAGCGCGGGCGTGACCGACCAGACGACGTAATAGCCGACGAAACAGGCCATCACGAAGATCGAGAGGGTGGAGATGAAGTCCATGATGCTTCCCCTTCAAGCCGCCCGCGCGCGCGGCGTCGGAATGTGTCGCCCCATCTCGCGCGCCGCCTCGATCCAGCAGGCGATCGCGTCATAACCGTTACGCAAGGCTTCCTCGGGCGTCTCGCCGTCCGATCGACAGCCCGGCAATTCGGGCGCGACCGCCTCGAACCCGCCGCCCTCTTCGAGGGGCAGCGGGCGGACGTCGAGTTCGTAATCCTCGGGCCTCATGCCTTCGACTCGGGCGATCGCGCGATGCGTTCACGCGCGGTTTGGATGACGAGCGCATGGGCGGCTTCCAAATCCCGAAGTACCGCCGTCGCCGGCAGGCGCAACACGGCGAAACGTCGCGCGTCGAACCAAGCGTCGCGGGCGCTATCCTTGGCGGGCCGATCGCCGCGCCCATGCGCTTGGCCATCGACTTCGACGATCAGCCGCGCCTCGTGGCAATAAAAATCGGCCGTATAGGGACCAGCCGGATGCTGCCGGCGGAACTTGAAGCCCGAGGATTGGCGGCGAAGCTCGCGCCAGAGGAGCAGCTCGGGCAACGTCATCTGCCGACGCAATCCGCGCGAACGGCGCTGCGTGCTTTCAGGACCATTCAGCACTCAGCTCCTCCCCTGTAAGGGGAGGTGGCAGCCGCGCGAGCGGCTGACGGAGGGGTGTCCCCGGCGGATAGAGGGCGATACCCCTCCACCATTCGCTGCGCGAATGGTCCCCCTCCCCCTATGGGGGAGGAGCTTGGGGGTCCGTCCCAAAATCACCCCAACAACCTCGGGTTCACCACTTGCCCGTCCTTGGTCAGGCGGATCGCGTCGCCGATTTCGGCGTCGAGCAGGGGGCGTTTGGCGTCCTTGTCCCAGAACGCCGCCAGGAAATTGAACAGGTTGCGCGCATAAAGCGCCGAGGCGTCCGCCGCGAGGCGGCTCGGCACGTTGCGGTGGCCGACGATCCGCACCCCGTGGCGCTCGACCACTTCGCCCGGCACCGACCCTTCGACATTGCCGCCCTGCTCGACCGCGAGATCGACGATCACCGAGCCGGGCCGCATCGAGGCGATCTGGGCGTCGCTCACCAGCCGCGGCGCGGGGCGGCCGGGGATGAGCGCGGTCGTGATCACGATGTCCTGCTTGGCGATGTGGGCCGAGACCAATTCGGCCTGCGCCGCCTTATATTCGTCGGACATTTCGGTCGCATAGCCGCCCGCGCCCTCGCCCTCGATGCCCTTCACCGCCTCGACGAAGATCGGCTTGGCGCCGAGCGAGAGGATCTGCTCCTTGGTCGCCGCGCGCACGTCGGTCGCCGAGACTTGCGCGCCCAGCCGCCGCGCGGTCGCGATCGCCTGGAGCCCCGCGACCCCCACCCCCATCACGAACACGCGCGCCGCCGAGACCGTGCCCGCCGCCGTCATCATCATCGGAAAGGCGCGGCCATATTCGGCCGCCCCGTCGAGCACCGCCTTGTACCCCGCGAGATTGGCCTGGCTCGAAAGCACGTCCATCGATTGCGCGCGGGTGATGCGCGGCATGAATTCCATCGCCAGCGCCTCGATCCCCGCCGCGGCATAAGCGTCGACGCGCGCGCGCTCGCCGAACGGGTTGAGGATCGCGACCAGCCAGGCGCCCGGCGCCGCGCCCGCCAGGCTCGCCGGATCGGGGCCCTGCACGCCGAGCAATATCTCGGCGCCGCTCAGCACCTGGGCGCGGTCGCCCAGCGTCGCCCCCGCCTCGGCATAGGCCGCATCGGCGATCGCAGCGCCTTCGCCCGCGCCCGCCTCCACCGCGAGGCTGGCGCCGAGCCCGGCGAGCTTCTTCACCGTCTCCGGGGTGGCGGCGACGCGGCGCTCCCCAATGACTTGCTCCTTGAGGACCGCGATTTTCATGATCGTCAGCGCGCCGCCAGGATCGCGGCGACGATCAGCCCGACCACCACCATCACGCCCCCGCCCACCTTCAGCAGCGTCAGCACCTTGTCATAGGTCGCGCGATTGGTCTGGATGTCGCCATTCCCGGCCATTTTAGCCCCTTTTGGATGCCCGATGCGCGGAAACCTTAACGGCGCCTTGCGCCGCCGCCAAGTCCCCGCCCGCGTCAACCGGCGCTTAAGCCCGTTTTTACCGCCAAGCGCTTAAAACATCGGCCTGAAATTGGACAATGGGGACAGGCATGACGCGCAGTGGCCAGCGGATGCTGATGCTGATCGACGACGAACCGGCGCAGCGCCGGCTCGTCGCCGCGCTCGCCGCGCGTGGGGGCTGGCGGACGATCTTCGCCGGCGACGCCGAAACCGCGATCGCGACGCTCGGCACGCAAGACGGGATGATGCTCGACGCGATCCTGCTCGATCATTGGGGCGGCGAGGCCGAGGCGCGCGCGCTGATCGCCGAGTTGAAAGCGCGCCGCCCGGCGCTGCCGTTGCTGGTGCTCACCGCCAATGGCTCGGTCGCGCATGCGGTGGGCGCGATGCGCGCCGGGGCGACCGATTTCCTGGTGAAGCCGCTCGCCCCCGAACGGCTGCTCGCCGCGCTCGAAGCCGCGGTGCGCGCGCCCGACGCGGGCGAACTCCGCCCCTTGACCGAGAAGATCGCCGCCCCCTTGGGGTTCGACGAGATCGTCGGCGCCGATCCGCAATTCCGCGCGGCGCTTGCGATCGCGGCCAAGGCGGCGCGCGCGCGCGTCGCGGTGCTGATCGAGGGCGAAAGCGGGGTCGGCAAGGAAGTCGTCGCCCAGGCGATCCACGCCGCCTCCCCGCGCGCGCGCCAGCCGATGCTCGCGGTCAATTGCGGGGCGATCCCCGCCAACCTCGTCGAATCCGAGCTGTTCGGGCATGAAAAGGGCGCCTTCACCGGCGCGTTCGAGCGCAAGATCGGCCGCTTCGCCCAGGCCGATGGCTCCACCCTGTTCCTCGACGAGATCGGCGAAATGCCGCTCGAGGCACAGGTGAAATTGCTGCGCGTGATCGAGACGGGCGAAGTCCTGCCGATCGGCGCGCGCCACGCCCGCGAAGTGGACGTGCGCATCATCGCCGCGACCAACAAGCGCCTCGCCGACGAGGTGGAGGCGGGCAATTTCCGCGAAGACCTCTATTACCGGCTCAACATCGTCCAGGTGACGATCCCGCCGTTGCGCGAGCGCGCGGGCGATATTCCCGCGCTCGCCCGCCATTTGCTCGCGCGCATCGCCCAGCAGCCGGGACTGCGCCCGATCGGGATCACCGAGGAAGCGCTCGGCTTGCTCGGCCGCTATGATTGGCCGGGCAACGTTCGCCAGTTGCAGAACGCCTTGTTCCGCGCCGCCGTGCTGTGCGACGACGCGGCGCTCACCACCGGTGATTTCCCGCAAATCGCCGCGATCGGCAACCGCCGCCCGGGCGAGCCGGTGAGCGCCCCGGCGAGCGGCGGCGTCACCCTGTTCCGCGCCGACGGCAATTTGCGCCCCCTGGAAGAGATCGAGGCCGATGTGATCCGCCTGGCGATCGGCCATTATCGCGGCCGGATGACCGAAGTCGCGCGCCGGCTGGGGATCGGGCGCTCGACGCTTTACCGCAAGCTGGGCGAACTGGGGATCGATACGGCGGCTTGAGGCGGATCGCTCGAATCCCGCATCCGCCGGTCGCGCCTCAGGGCGATCGTGTCCAAACGGTCGCGGAATAGGGTGGCGCGCTAAGGCTCGTCCCCTGGGCGTCCCGGCGCAGCGTGGCATCGCCGAAGCGCCGCGTGAGCGCGGCCGGCGCCGCCAGCGTCATCGCTTGCGCGGTTTTGCCGAAGTTGAACAGGATCAGCGCGCGGTCATCGCGCGTGGCGCGCTCGATCAGCACCAGATCGGCGCTTTGCGCGACGACGCGCGTCGCGCCGCGGGCGAGCGCGGGGGTCCGCGCCCGTAGCGCGCTCAGCTGGCGATAGGCGTTGAGCAGCGAGGCGCGGTCGCGCTCCTGGCCCACGACCGAGAGCGCGTCGCCCGAGGAACGGCAATCGGGCGCGTCATAGGCGTCGCGCGCGGCGCAATACCACCCGGCATTGCCCGCCGCGCCGGCACCCGCCACCCAGCGAAAGGCTTGGCGGCGCGGAATGTCGGCGACATCGGCGTTCGCGCCCGGATTTTCGAGCTTGGTGCCGGCCATGCCGATCTCCTGCCCGTAATAAAGGCTCGGCGTCCAGCCGGTGAGCAGCGTGATCGCCGCGCCCAGCCGGCGGATCGCCGGGGTGGTGCCGGGGCCGCTCGCGAAGCGGTCGGTATCGTGATTTTCGATGAAGACGAGCTGATCGCGCCCGGCGGTCATGAGGTCGTTCGACCGGTTGATCGCGGCGGCGAAAGCGGCGGCGTCGAGATCATGCGCGGCGCGCCAGATCGGGAAGGCGAACACGCGATCGACCTTGCCGCGCGTGAAAAAGGCTTCGCCATCGCCCCAATCGGCTTGCTCGGCGATTACCTGCACCTTGGGGTTGAGCGCGCGCAGCTCCGCCAGCATCGGCACCCAGAAATCGCCGAACAAATTGGTGAGCGCGCCGCGATTGTCGAGATCGTCCATCATATGGTCGATGCGAAAACCATCGACGCCGTCGCGCGGATCGCCGTCTTGGTTCGGGTCGAGCCAATTTTTCAGATAGCGCGTGAAATAGGCGCACACCTTGGGCTCGGCGAGGTTGACGGTGAAAATCTGTTGGCGCTGGTTGGGCCACACCAAATAATCGTTGCTCGCGGTCAGCGTCGGCACCGCCTCGCGATTGCTGGCGTCCTTATAAAGCAGAAACCCGTCGAAGGCGCCGCCGGGCTTTTGGTGCGACTGCCGATACCAGGCGTGCGCGCCGGTGACATATTGGATTTCCTGATCGAGGATGATCTTCATTCCGCGCGCGTGGAGGTCGGCGACCAGCGCGGAGAAATCGCGCATCGTCCCGAACTCGGGGTCGATCCCTTCGAAATCGTCGGCGAAATAATTATGGTAGAAGGACGAGGGGTAGAGCGGCGTCAGCAGCACCGTCGTCACCCCCAGGCTTTGCAGATAATCGAGCCGCGCGCGGATGCCGTTCAAATCGCCCTGCCGATCGCCATCGCTGTCGGCGAAGCTGCGCACGAAAATATGGTAGAAGAGTTCAGGGCGCTCGGGCGCGGTGCGTGCCGGGCCAGAGCCGGGCAATATGGCGAGCAGCGCGGCGGCCAGCAGGCCGATGGACTTTCTCATGCCGCCTTGCCCTCCAGCCGGACCCTAAGCTCTTCATAGCCGACCCAGCGGCGCTGCTCGGCATAGCGCTCATATTGCCGGGTTTCGCTGAGGATGGCGATCGCGCTCGTCCGCCGGAACAATTGGCCGATCAAGCTGCGCAGGATCGCGCGCGCCTGTGCCGAGCCCAGGCAATTATGGATGCCGCTGCCGAAGCCGAGATGCGGATTGGGCGCGCGGTCGAGCTTGATCTGGTCGGGCTCGGCGAAAACGCGCTCGTCATAATTGGCCGATGCCCAGCACAAGGACACGCGCCCTTGCGCGGGCACCGCGACCGGCCCGACCTGCGTCGGCGCCGGGCAGACGCGGCCGATATGGGTGAGCGGGCTGATGACGCGAACGAACTCCTCGACCGCGAAAGCGGTGCGCTGCGGGTCGGTGCCGATCCGCTCCAGCGCCTCGCGGTGGGCCGCGAAATAGCCGATGATCCGGCTGATGCTGTTGATGATCGTGTCGCGCCCGCCGGCGAAAGTGAGGTTGGCGATGCCGAGCATCTCGTCGTCGCTGAGGGGACGGCCGTCGACTTCCATCCGCGTCATCGCCGCGAAGAAATCCTCGCCGTTCGACCCCCGCGCGGCGGCGATCGCGCGGCGGATATAGTCCTCGAGCACCACGCCCTTGGCCGCGCCGTCATGCCCATCGTGGAAGACGTGCGTGCCCCAACCGATCCATTCCTCGGCGGCCGCCTCGGGCATGCCGAGCAAATAGGTGAGCGCGCGCGACTGGATCGGCAGCGCGAAATCGCAGACGATCTCGACGCTGTCGCGCGCCGCCGCCGCGTCGATCGCGGCGGCGATCAGCGCGTCGATCCGCGCAACATAATCGGGCCGCACCGGCTTCATGAAAAAGGGTTTGACCAGCGCGCGAAACGCGCTGTGGACGGGCGGGTCGGCCTCGATCGGCAATTGCCGCACCGATCGGACGCTTTCCTCGGCGGGAATGGGGACGCGGAAGGGCGCGTCCGAACTAAAGCGTTCCCAATCGCGCGCCGCCTCGCGCACCGCGCGGTGGCCGAGGATCATCGGGATCGTCTCGCCATCCATCGGCACGGCGAGCACGTCGTCGGCGCGCCGGGCGGCGGCGAAGGCATCGAGGGGGTCATGGTCGGGCATCGTGCCGCCATCGCATAGTTCGCCCCCTCGGATCGAGCCATGATCGCGCCGCGACCGTGCTGATGCCACCGCCTGCCCTAAACACGACGCGCGGCGCGGCGGGGGGCGCTACCGCCCCTAATGCGCCTGCGCCATCTGCTTGGCGTCGCGCATATCCCGCGCGCCGCCGTGATCCGCGTCGCTCGTCCGACCCGCGCCGGGGCCCGCGCCCAGATCGGCGCCGGTCACGGGATCGGCCGTCGGGTCCGAGGTGAGCCGCGCCGCCATCGCCTCGACCACCGCGCTTTGCCCGGGGGACAGCTGGACCTCGGCATGACCCGAGCCGCCGTCGATCGGCAAAGTCTGCGCCAGATCGTCGATCCGCTGCCATTGGTCGCCCTGGTTCCACGGCCCCGTTCGGTCGCCCTCGCCCTGCGAAGTGTTCACATAAACATCGGCATAAGCCGCCACCCCCGGCAGCTTGCCCGGCGGAAAATTGTCGGCGATCGCATAGAGCGCCTTTTCGAACGATTTCTGGTGCGCGATCTCGCGCGTCATCAAAAAGCCCAGCGCTTCCTTGATGCCGGGATCGTCGGTGATGTTGATCAGCCGCTCATAGATGATTTTCGCGCGCGATTCCGCCGCGATGTTCGAGCGTAGGTCGCAGGTCGGGTCGCCGCGGCTGTCGATATAGGCCGCGGTCCAGGGCACGCCCGAGGAATTGGTGAGCGCGGGGCCGCCGCCATAGAGGATCGATTGGGTGTGGCTGTCGCCGCCCGCGTTGATCGCGCGGTAGAGCTCGGCCTCTTCCATGCTCGCCTCGGCGAGTTCGGCCTTCACCCCGCGGTTGAGCATCGCGACGATCGAGCCGATCACTTCCAAATGGCTCAGCTCCTCGGTCGCGATGTCGAGCAGCAGGTCGCGCCGGCCGGGATCCTCGTCGCCCAGGCCCTGGGTGAAATAGCGCATCGCCGCCGCCAATTCGCCATCGGGGCCGCCGAACTGCTCGAGCAGCAGCGAGGCGAGCGCCGGATTGGGCTCGGCGACGCGGACGGTATATTGCAGGCGCTTATTGTGGATGAACATTTTGGCCTCCTCGGGCTCGGGGAGGCATCAACGGGCGGGGCGGGCGCGTGTTGCGCGGCGAAGCCTTTCTCAGCCCAACCGTGGCGTGAGCGCGGCATCCCGCAAGCCCCGCCAGACTTTCAGCGCTTGTACCGTCTCCGCGACGTCATGGACGCGCAGCAGCTGCGCCCCCGCCTGCGCGCCGATCAGCGCGAGCGCGACCGAGCCGCCGAGCCGCGCCGCGACCGGCGCCTCGCCCGAAAGCGCCCCGATCAGCCGCTTGCGGCTCGCCCCCAGCATCAGCGGGCAGCCGAGGCCGTGGAACAGGCCGAGGCCATTCAGCAGCGCGAGATTATCGGCCAGGCTCTTGCCGAAGCCGATGCCTGGGTCGACGATGATGCGCGCCCGATCGATCCCGGCGGCTTCCGCGAAGGCGATGCGGCGCTCGAGAAAGTCATAAGCCTCGATCAGCACGTCGCCATAGCCCGCGCCGCCATGCGGGCCCTTCGCGGGCTCGGGCGAGTGCATCAGCACCACCGGCACCCCCGCCCGCGCGACGATCTCGGCCGAGCGCGTGTCCCAGGCGAGCGCCGACACGTCGTTCACCATCGCCGCGCCGCGCGCGAGGGCGGCTTCCATCACCGCCGCCTTGCGCGTGTCGATCGAGACGGCCGCCGTCTTCGCCAGCCGCTCGACCACCGGGGCGACGCGGGCGAGCTCGTCCCCTTCCCACACCAGGGGCGCGCCGGGCCGGGTCGATTCGCCGCCCAGATCGATGAGGCTGGCGCCGGCGGCGATCATGTCGAAGCCCGCGGCGGCGGCGGCTTCGGGATCGTCGCGGTGCTTGCCGCCGTCGGAGAAACTGTCGGGCGTCACGTTCAAAATGCCCGCGACATGCGGCTGATCGAAGCGCAGCACCCGCTCGCCGAGCGCGAGCGGCCCGCGCGGCGCGGTGAGCCGGGCGAAGGTCGCCGCCGCCGCCTCCGCCTCGCGCGCCGGGAGCGTGGCGAGGAACGCGTCCCATTCGGCCACCGGCACGATCCGCTGATCGGTCCGCCGCCCGCCCGCGACCGCGATCACCTCGAGCGCGGCGAACCACAGCAAGCCGCCGGCGAGCCGCGCGACGGGCTCGGCGCCAACGGGGGTATCGACGAAGCGAACGGGGCGGAGATAGCGCATCGCCGCTTGTTAGGGGGTGCGGCGCGCAAGGCCAAGCGGGGGGCGCCAAGGGGGGCGCCTGGTCGATCACGGTCAACTGTGTCCGCCCGCCCCAAAGCCTCCCACGGCGCTTCGCCCTCGACAAAGGGTTCCCAATCCTCGCAGCCGGGCTCGAGCACCGCACCGAAATCGCGCGCCGGGAAATAGACCGCGTCGGGATCGGCCGCCGCCGCCTCGCTCGCGTCCAGCGGCGGATCGAGCCGCTCGGCCGCGTCACGCCGCGCGGCGCAGGCGATCAGCGCCGCCTGGATCGCCGCCTGCGCCTCGGCATCGAGCTCGACCCCTTCGAATTCGACCAGATCGGCGATCGGCGCCCCCGCCGCCTCCTGTTGCACGACGCGATCGACGCGGGTGTGATCGGTGACCGGCTCGCTCTCGATCGCGCGCACGCGGCCGCGATGATCGGCGCGGGTGGTGAAATAATCGATCGTCGTCCGCCGACCGCGCGCGTCTTGCCCATAATGGCGCAGGCAGAACATCAGCAGCGCGTCATTATGTTTGCGGCGGAAGCCGTGGAGCTTGCCGGCGGTGAAGACGGGGACGAGATAGCCCTCGATCGCGCGTTCGAAGGCGATGTCCTTCAAGCGCTGCAGCCCGAAATCGAGCGCCGCGTCCCAAGCCTTGCGGAAACTCTCGGCGCCGGGCGCGCGGCGCAGCGTGTAACAGTTGGTCTGCGCCATATTGACCATCGCCGCCGCGCGGCTGACCGAGCCGGTATCGGCGAGCGCCGCGATGAACGCCTTTTGCCGTTCGGGCGTCCAGCCATCATGGCGCGGTTTGCGCGGGACGGGGGTGAATTCAGGGAGCGGCGGCCGATCGGCCGCGGGAACGGGCGTGCGATTGCGCATGGGGCTCTCCGGTTTTGGGGGGAGAGTATGCGCTGGGGTGGGGGGTGTAGGACAGGGGGGGTACTCAATACATTCGGCCATTATATTGCAACGCGAAGCGCCTCAATCCTGAGTACGTGTTCTCCAATCTCACTTACGGTATGAAGGCTACGCAATCGGAGTTCCTCCTGATCAGCCTGCTCTTCAAGAGCCTCAAGCGCATCAGAAAGGTAAGCTCGCTGCCCTACCGTAACCTGGGGATCGTCGTTGGCTGGCGTTTGGATTATCATTTCGTGAACACGAGCAAAGGCAGTTTGACCGTCTCTGTCTCGGTCCACCTTAAGATCCCAAAGTCGCCTTTTGATTAAATCTACAGATGGGCTGATACGATTAGCCTTCAGCGTTCCAAAATTTGCAACTAGTCGAGACCCACCGAAATGAATCAAGATTTCATGGCTACGACCGCTTCGACGCCTACGGCGCCGTTCCTTTAGCTCGGCATTAAAATATCGAGAGAAGCGATTGTCTTTATTGACAATGTAATCCATTACGAGTGCGGGTAATTGGTCTAAACCCCCATCGTTTAGCCCCATTTTTTCATCCAAAACGGAAGTAACTTCACTCTTAACGTTGTAATCATAAAGAGAAGAGATCTGCCGCATCCAGTTTTGCGCAATTGCAACGACCGTGGAACCTTCAGCATTGCGTTTTTTGCCAACTTCAACGCCTGATATAAGTGGCCTAGGCTCATCTATTGCTGCAACTCCACGAGCGCTAAGATCAAGCATTAAATGTTCTTTAGTTAATTCGATGGCGTACTCGATACCCTCAGCCTCAATTCCGTACAAGCAATGAAGTCGTTCGAGTGCGTTAGCGATTTCCACATGAAATTCGCGTTCATTCACTACTACCACACCGACCACCAAGCGCTCATATGAACCAGAAATAGGCGCAATTAGGACGGGCGCCCAATACGCGCGAACGCCGTTCTCAAAAGAGGGAAACTGACCTGCGTATAGCGCATCGATACTCATAGAAACAGCGCCACCCCTAGTGCATTACTCGTATGGATTGGCACATAATCCAATCTTCCCCTCAGAAAATCAGTGATTACTTGATCATCTCCCTGATTCAAAAGATAGATCATGTATCTATTAGTCACAATGTCTTCAATGTTAATTGCTTGAAAAGATGATGTTTTTGCAACGGCCTCCCTTAGTCTTTTCATTTTTTGTGCTTCGTCCATTTCAACGGTCAACCATTCGGAAAGCCGGTTGCGATAATGACCGTCTTGTCGAAGATCAGCAGGCAGCCAACTTGGTCCAGATAAGCAATGACCATGATCTATCAACCAAACTTCCCCCCTGCGTCCAAATAGGAGATTGCCACGGTGTCGATCGATATTTGCTACCCAAGTGTCGAACCCGTAAAGTGCGCCTAAATAATGCCAGTCTAAAATTTCCCGGATAATCTGCTGGCGTTCCTCATTAGTAGCATGGTGAACCTGAAATGAGATATTTGGGACTTTTACATCGACACTAGCGAATACAATTCGATTACCATCTGGAAGGAAAGGTGCGAAATTGAGTGCAAGATCATCCGCGCGTACAAGCGCTAAATAAGCATCGGGCGTGGGCAAACCGGAACGCCGCGCAAGCGTAGAGACAAGCAGTTCATTAGCAAGCTGCCGCGCATCTAAATCCTTTAGGATGGCACCTTGTACCGAATGGTCTGCCAGAAGGATTTGGCCACGAAAGGTCGCATTAACGTTGCCTTCGTTAAACGGCTCAGCACCAGGCAGTACGGTTGCGAGCTGGATCGGCGGCATGAAGTCACTCGCGAAATCGACTCTTCTCCATATCTCGCCGCACATAACCGCGCAATGATAAATTTCCCTTACTTCTACGAGCTTCGGATGAGGACTCGATCGGTCTTACGAGCGATAGCGATCTTGCTTGTTCCAAACACCCTCAAGCCGCCTCAGCCCCCCGCTTGGCCTTCTTCCGCTCATGCGGATCGAGAAACTTCTTGCGCAGCCGGATCGACTTCGGCGTCACCTCAACCATCTCATCGTCATCGATATAAGCGATCGCCTGCTCCAGCGTCAGCTTCCTCGGCGGGGTCAGCCGGATCGCATCATCCTTACCGCCGCTCGCGCGGAAATTGGTCAGCTGCTTCGATTTCATCGGGTTGACTTCGAGATCGTCGTCCTTGGCGTTCTCGCCGATGATCATGCCTTCGTACAAAGGCTCGCCGGGGCCGACCATCAGGATGCCGCGCTCCTCCAGCGAATTCAGCGCATAGGCATTGGCCTCGCCCGCGCCGTTGGAGATCAGCACGCCGTTCTTCCGCCCCTCGATCGTGCCCTTGTACGGGCCATAGCGTTCGAAGATGCGGTTCATGATGCCGGTGCCGCGCGTGTCCGACAGGAATTCGCCGTGATAGCCGATCAGCCCGCGGCTGGGCGCGGAGAAGGTGATCCGCGTCTTGCCGCCGCCCGAGGGGCGCATGTCGGTCAGCTCGGCCTTGCGCTGGTTCATCTTGTCGACGACGGTGCCCGAAAATTCCTCGTCCACGTCGATCACGACGGTTTCATAGGGTTCTTCGCGGCCACCCGCGCCATCGCGGAACAGCACGCGCGGGCGGCTGATGCCGAGCTCGAAGCCTTCGCGGCGCATCGTCTCGATCAGCACGCCGAGCTGGAGTTCGCCGCGCCCCGCCACTTCGAACGAATCCTTGTCCTCGCTTTCGGTCACGCGGATGGCGACGTTCGATTCGGCCTCGCGGAACAGGCGGTCGCGGATCAGGCGGCTGGTCACCTTGCTGCCCTCGCGCCCCGCCATCGGCGAATCATTGACCGCGAAGCGCATCGAGAGCGTCGGCGGGTCGATCGGCTGGGCCTTGATCGGGGTGGAAACGCTGGTGTCGGCGATGGTGTTGGCGACCGTCGCGACCGCGAGGCCGGCCAGGCTGATGATGTCGCCGGCTTCGGCTTCCTCGACCGGCACGCGCTCGAGCCCGCGGAAAGCGAGCAGCTTGGAGGCGCGGCCGGTCTCGAGCACGCGGCCGTCGCGATCGAGCGCGTGGATCGGCTGGTTGAGCTTCACCACGCCCGAGGCGACGCGGCCGGTGAGGATGCGGCCGAGGAAATTGTCGCGATCGAGGAGCGTCACGAGGAAAGTGAACGGCGCGTCGCGATCGACCTTGGGCGGCGGCACATGCGCGACGATGCGGTTGAAGAGCGGCGCGAGCGTGCCCTCGCGCGCCTCGGCATCCTCGCTCGCATAGCCGTTGCGGCCCGAGGCGTAGAGCACGGGGAAATCGAGCTGATCGTCATTGGCTTCGAGCGTGACGAACAGGTCGAACACTTCGTCCAGCACTTCCTGGATGCGCGCGTCGGAGCGATCGACCTTGTTGACGACGACGATCGGGCGCAAGCCGAGCGCGAGCGCCTTGCCGGTGACGAACTTGGTCTGCGGCATCGGCCCTTCGGCGGCGTCGACCAACAGGATCACGCCATCGACCATCGAGAGGATGCGTTCGACTTCGCCGCCAAAGTCGGCGTGGCCGGGCGTGTCGACGATATTGATGCGAATACCTTCCCATTCCACCGAGGTGCATTTGGCGAGAATGGTAATACCGCGCTCTTTCTCCAGGTCGTTGGAATCCATCGCGCGTTCTTCGACGCGTTGATTGTCGCGGAAAGTGCCGGACTGGCGGAAGAGTTGGTCGACCAGCGTGGTTTTGCCATGGTCGACGTGCGCGATGATGGCGATATTGCGCAAATTCATATCTTGTCCCGGGGAAAAGCGTTCGGGCGGCGCCTTAGCGCAATTGGTGCGGCGCGAAAAGGCTCAGCGATGCCGCGCGATCAGCGCGCTCGCCGCCTCGAGGCTGAGCGGCTGGGCGAAGAGGAAACCCTGGGCGAATTGGCAGCCCATCTCGCGCAGCTGGCGGCGCTGGCAGCTCGTCTCGATCCCCTCGGCGACGACCGTGAGCTTCATCGTCTGCGCCAGATCGAGCACCGCGCGCACGATCCCCGGCGCGACGCGTTCGCGCGGGTCGCACAGATCCTGCACGAAGCTGCGGTCGAGCTTGAGCGAGGAGAAGGGATAGCGGTGCAAATGGCCGAGCGAGGAATAGCCGGTGCCGAAATCGTCGAGGCTGATCTTCACCCCAAGCCCGCGCAAGGCGCGCATCGTCTCGATCGCGCGATCGGGGCTGGCGATCGCGGTCGATTCGGTGATCTCCAGCGTCACCAGGCCCGGCGCGATGCCGGTGTCGCGCAGCACCGCATGGACGATCTCGGCGAAACCCGGCAGCAGGAATTGGCGCGGCGCGACATTGATGCTGATCGAAATCGGCGGCGCGGCGAAAGCGCGGTTCCAGCCGGCGGCGGCGGCGCACGCCTCGCGCAGCACCCAATTGCCGATCGCGACGATCATCCCGGTTTCCTCGGCGACGCCGATGAACTGGCCCGGCCCGACGACCTCGCCGCCGCCGCGCCGCCAGCGCAGCAGCGCTTCGAAGCCCGAGACGCGGTTGGTCTTCATGTCGACGATCGGCTGATAGAGCAGGCGGAATTCGTCGCGCGCCAAGGCCTGGCGCAAGTCGTTTTCGGTTTGCAGCCGGGCGAGCGCGCGCTTGCGCAAGGCCTTGTCGAACAAGGCGACCTGCCCGCGCCCGCGCGCCTTGGCCTCGTAAAGCGCGGTATCGGCCTTGCGCAGCAGATCGACGGCGGTGACGCCGGGCGTCTGCGCGAAAGCGACGCCGATGCTCGCATTGGCATGAACTTCGCCGCCGGTGAGCCGATAAGGGCCGGCGAGCGCGGCGAGCAGCTGCTCGGCCACCTCGGTCGCGCGCGCGGGGGCGTCGAAATCGTCGAGCACGATCGTGAATTCGTCACCGCCGAGCCGGGCGAGCGTCCAGGCGGGCCAGCCATCGCCGGGCAGCGCGTCGAGCGCTTGGCGCAGCCGCGCGGCGATCGCCTGGAGCAGCGCGTCGCCCGCCTGATGGCCGAAACTGTCGTTGACCAGCTTGAACCCGTCCAGATCGAGGAACAGCACCGCCACCTCGCCCGCCCCGCGCCGCGCGCGCCGGTCGAGCGCGAGCGTCACCCGATCGTTGAACAGCGCGCGGTTGGGCAAGCCGGTGAGCGGATCGTGAAGCGCGTCGTGGAGCAATTTGGCGGCGAACCTCTCGCGCTCGATCACCCGGCCGAGCTGGGTCCCGATCTGCGCCATCGCCGCGAGCATGGCTTCATCCTCGGCGAGCACGGCGCGCGCGAAGAATTCGAGCACGCCGCTCACTTCGTCCTGCACGCGGATCGGGAAAGCGAAGGCCGAGGCGAGCCCGACCGCCTCGGCCACCGCGCGGCGGGGGAAATTGGTGTCGGCGGCGAGCTCGGGCAGCCAGGCGGGGGCGCCGCTCGCCAGCACGCGCCCGGGCAGCCCCTCGCCCGCCGCGAAGCCGCGCCCGAGCGAGGCTTCGATGAACGGCGCGAGGCCGTGCGGATCATCGGCATGCCAGGCGTGCGCCGGGATCAGCTGGTCGCGCGCCGCCGGATCGAGCAGATAGACATTGCCGAACGCCCAACCCGTCGCCGTGCAAATCGCGCGCACCGCGAAGCGCAGCGCGTCGGCCGTGTCGGTCGCCTCATTGGCCTTGGCGGCGACGCGTTCGAGCAATTCGATGCGCTGTTGCGCGAGGAAGGCGCGGCGCAAGCCCGCCTCGGCGATCGCCTCCGCCTCGAGCCGCGCGGCGCGCTCGCGTTCGAGCCGGCGTTCGAGCCGGGCGATGGCTTGGGCGGCGGAGTCGGCGAGCGCGGCGCGAAACGGCTCGGCGTTCAGGACACCCATCGCACCGCCAATTCGCACGCCGCGTCGCCCCGATGCATGCACGCCGGCTGATCGACCTCGACCGCCTCGCCATAATGCGCCGCCGCGCCCAGGATCAGCCCTTCGGCGAGCGCGCACAGCCGGCGCGGGCTGTCATAGCCGAGCAGCAGCCGGTCGCTCGCCGCCGTCTGATAGCGGAAATGCGGGCAGACCGCGCCGGGATAAAGCTTGTGCACCTCGGGGTGGATGATCGTGTTCAGCGCGAGCAGAAAGTCGCGCGCGGTCGCGTGCGGGGCGAAGAGCGCGGGGTAACGTTCGACGAAGCGCGGGATCGCGCTTTGGCCGAACCAGCGCAGAATCTCGGCCGCCGGCTTATCGAGCGCGACGGCGGCGGCGCCGACCAGCGCGACCACTTCGGCATCGGGATAGGAGCCGAGCGAGGTATAGACGCCGCGCGCGCCCGAGGCGGCGAGCAGATCGTCCCACACCGCGTCGCCCAGCGAGTCGATCACCGCTTCTTCCAAAAGGTTGAAGATGATGCCTTTCATCGCTCGTTTTTCCTTGCCGCATCGCCCGCGCGAGTTGGCTTTGCCGTAACGATGCTTAAAAAATTGCCAGCGACGCGCGCGAGCGGCCCAAGACGGGTAGGCCATTGGTCGGCACGGCAAAGCGTCTTATAGAGGCGAGACGGTTGATCCGCCGCGCGCGTGGCGGCAAGGAGCGGCTGGGAACGGCGGCGGGAGGAAGATGCATGGCGACCCAAGTTCAATCCGCGCAACTGGTGCTCACCCCGCCCGATCCGGTGCCGACGGTCGCGCCGGAAAAGGCCGCCGGGCTGGTGCCGGTGGACGCGGCGACGCGCACCAAGCTCGAAGAAAAGGTCGATGCCTTCATCGCCGATCTAGTGGCGCAAGACGTCAATTCGCCCGAGTTCGGCAAGCGCGTCGATTCGATCAGCGCGATGGGGCAGAAGGAAATTCGCGACGCGGCGAGCCAATCGAACCGCTTCCTCGATCGCCCGGTGCGCGCGATGGACCAGGAATCGGGCGTCGGCGCCGATCTCGCGCAATTGCGCCGCACGATCGAGGATCTCGATCCCGCCAAGAAGATGATGGCGCCCAAGAAGATCTTCGGCATCATTCCCTTCGGCAATTCGATGCGCAATTATTTCGACAGCTATAAATCGTCGCAGCAGCATATCGCCGCGATTCTGAAGTCGCTGCAGAGCGGCAAGGACGAATTGCTGATGGACAATGCCGCGATCGACACCGAGCGCGCCAATTTGTGGACCGCGATGGGGCGGCTCGAACAGATGATCGTGCTGGCGAAGACGATGGACGCGCGGCTGGAAGACAAGGCCAACGAGCTCGACGCGACCGATCCGGCCAAGGCCAAGGCGATCCGCGAATCGGCGCTCTTCTACGTCCGTCAGCGGGTGCAGGATCTGCTGACCCAAATGGCGGTGACGGTGCAGGGCTATCTCGCGCTCGATCTGGTCAAGAAGAACAATGTCGAGCTGGTGAAGGGGGTCGATCGGGCGTCCACCACCACGGTTTCCGCTTTGCGCACCGCGGTCACCGTCGCGCAGGCGCTCACCAACCAGAAATTGGTGCTGGAGCAGATCACCCAGCTCAACACCACGACCGCGAACATCATCGATTCGACCGGGCAATTGCTCAAATCGCAAACGGCGGCGATCCATGAACAAGCCGCGAGCAGCACCATCCCGCTGGAGACGCTCCAGCGCGCCTTCCAGAATATCTATGACACGATGGACGCGATCGACAGCTTCAAGCTCAAATCGCTCGACAGCATGAAGATCACGGTCGACGCGCTGTCGAACGAGGTCGAGAAATCCAAGGGCTATATCGCCCGCGCCGAGGGCGCCGCGCAGAATAGCGGCGCCGAGGTGATCAAGCTCGAGGCGCTGAATTGAGCGAAACCGATCGCCAGATCGAGCGCGCGCGCGACTTGCTCGAACGCACCGGCCGCGCGCGCCAGGGCGCGCAACTGCGCGAGCGCCAACGCGAGACCGGGCGGCGCCTGCAGCGCGCGCTCGTCGCCGATGCGCTGATCCTGGCGGCGGCGATCGGCGCGAGCCTGTTCGGGCTACTCGGCGCGCTCGGCTGGGTCGCGGCGGTGATGCTGATGCTGGTCGTGAGCTTCGTGCTGATGGCAACGCCCACCGAGGCACCGCCCACGCCGGAAAAGCTCGCCGCGGTGCCGCTCAAGGCGCTCCCCGCGCAGACCGAGCGCTGGCTTTCCACCCAACGCCCGGCGCTGCCCGCGCCCGCCGTGTCGGTGCTCGACGGCCTGTCGCTCAAGCTCGACACGCTCGCGCTCCAGCTCGAACGCCTGCCCGAGGAAGCGCCGGCGGCGGCCGAGGTGCGCAAGCTGATCGGCGAACAATTGCCCGAATTCGTCAAGGGCTATCAAGCGGTGCCCAAGGAGCTGCGCCGCGTCGAGCGCAACGGCAAGACGCCCGATGCCCAGCTCGTCGAGGGGCTGCAATTGATCGCCGACGAGATCGGCGCGATGACCGAGGAACTGGCGCAGGGCGATCTCGATGCGCTCGCGACGCGCGGGCGGTTCCTGGAAATCAAATATCGCGGCGACGAGGCGTGACGCGGCTCGAGATCGATTTCGTCTCGGACGTGGTCTGCCCCTGGTGCGTCATCGGGCTCGGCGCGCTCCGCGCGGCGCTCGCGCGGAACGCCGACGTCGAGGCCGAGATCGTCTTCCACCCGTTCGAGCTCAACCCGCACATGCCGCGCGAAGGGCAGAATATCGTCGAGCATGTCGCCGAGAAATATGGCGCGACCCCCGAACGATCGGAGGCGAACCGCGCGCGCATCCGCGAGGCGGCGGCGGCGTTCGGCTTTACGATGAACGGCGACGCGACCAGCCGCATCTACAATAGCTTCGACGCGCACCGCCTGCTCGATTGGGCGCGCGACGCGGGCGCGCAGGCCGCGCTCAAGGACGCCTTGTTCCGCGCCTATTTCACCGATCGCGCCGACATCGGCGACCCACGCGTGCTCGCCGCGACCGCCGCCGAGGTCGGGCTCGATCGCGCGGGCGCCGAGGCGGTGCTCGGGAGCGACGCCCATGCCGAGGCGGTGCGCGCGGGCGAGGCCTTTTGGCACGAGCGCGGGATCGCGGCGGTGCCCTCGATCATTTTCGACGATCGCTATCTCGTCCAAGGCGCGCAGCCGGTGGAGGTGTTCGAGCGGGTGATCCGCAAATTGGTCGAGCGTCAGGCCGCCACGGCGTAACGATCGCGTCCGCTCGCCTTGGCGCGGTAGAGCGCTTCGTCGGCGGCGCGCATCAGCTGGAGCCGCGCCGCGCCCGGGCGGATCGCGACCAGCCCCGCGCTCACCGTCACCCGCACCGCCGTGCCGCACGGGGTGAGCGTTTCCGCCTCGGCGACCGCGAGCCGCACCCGCTCGCACACCATCGCCGCTTGATCGAGCGTCGCGCCGGGCAGAATCAGCCCGAATTCCTCGCCCCCCAGCCGCGCGACGTGATCGCCCGCGCGCACGCAGCCGAGCGCGGCGCGCGCGAAGGTCTCCAGCACCAGATCGCCGATCGCATGGCCATAGGCATCGTTGACGCGCTTGAAGAAATCGATGTCGAACAAGGCGATGCACCCGCTATCGGCCGCCTCGATCCGACGATCGAGGATCGAATCGAATTTGCGGCGATTGGCGAGCCCGGTCAGCGGATCGGTCGTCGCGGCGTGGGCGAGCCGCGCCTCGAGCGCCTTGCGCGCGGAGATGTCGCGCACCGCGCTCACCCAGCCGGTGATCCGCCCCTCGGCGACGGCGGCGCGGGTGTGCGCCTCGTACCAGCGCCGCTCGCCTTGCGCATTCTCGGCGCGATATTCGATGATCGATCGCTCGCCGGGATGCGCGCGCGCGGCGTCGATGGCGCTTTGCATCGTCGCGCGGTCGGGGCCGCAGGCGAGCTCGGCCGGGGTGAGGCCGATCATCTCCTCGGGCGCGAAGCCGGTGACCTCGCGCGCCGAGGGCGAGACGTAATCGACCACGCCCGCCGCATCGAGCGTGACGATCATATCGGTCGCGCTTTCGGTGATGAGCTTGTAGCGCGCCTCGCTATCGGCGAGCCGGTCGAGCGTCGCGCGGCGCAGCCGCAGCTCGGCGGCGACCGGCAGCACGGTGAGCACCGTCGCCGCGAGATAGCCTTGGAACAGCCGAACGTGATCGGGCACGCTCCCCGGCATCACATAAGTCCCGCCCTTCCCCAAAGCGGTGAGCACGCCCCCGATCACCGCCAGAATCACGATCGCGACGGCGGTGCCGACGCGTTCGAGCCGGAAGGTCACCAGCATCAGCGGCAGGATCGGCACGAACAGCAGCGGCAGCGCGTCTTGCGCGAACACCAACAGGCTCACCGCGACCATCATCAGCGCATGGCCCGCCGCCTCGACGCGGCGCAGCGTCGAGGCCTCGCGCAGCCAGCGCGCGAATTCGCCTTGCACCAGCAGCAGGAACACCGGCGCCGCCGTGAGCACGCCCAGGCCATGGCCGAGCAGCCAGCCGCGCGCCTCGCCATAAAAGGCGCGCCCGGTCGCGATGCCGCTCAGCAGTCCGGCGGGGATCGCGGTCACCAGCGCGGCGGCGGCGGCGGCGAGCAGCAGGCCGATCACGCCATCGACCGATTCGAGAAAATCATGGCTTGGGCGCCACCGCCGCAGCAGCAGCGCGGCGACGATCGATTCGCCCATGTTGAGCAGCGCGAGCGGCGGCGCGATGCCCCAGCCGAGCCCGAACAGGCCCGTCGCCACGATGCTGGCGAGCGCGCAGGCGATCAACGTCGGCGCCCAGCGGTCGCGCGGCGTGTGGACGAGCTCGGCGGTGAGCAGCCCGCTCGCCACCCACAAGGCGGCGAGCCCGCCCTCGAAGCTGGTCAGCAAAATCATCGCCGCCGCGCAGGCGAAATAGCCCGATCCGATCGCGCCGGCCCGAAGCCAGGCGGCGCGACGATCGACGACAAGGGCGCGAGACGGCGCGAGCATAAGCCTGGTTAGCATGAGTTGGTTAAGCGTCTATTGGCTTTGCACGTGTCGGCAAGATCATGATATTTCGGCGAACCATGATCTACATCCTGCTCAATCTGGCGCCCATCGGCGCGGCGACGCTGGTCGCGCTGTTGCTCGGGCTCGCGCGCCATGCACTCAGCGGCGGCGGGCGGCTGGGTTTGGGCGTGTCGCTCACCGCCCTGGTCGCGCATTTCTGGTTCGCCGCGATCCTGGCGGGCGCGCTGATCCTGGCGCCGCCCAAGGCCGACCCCTGGGTGATGGCGCTGGCGAGCGCGGGCGTGATCTGGGCGGGCTTCGTCGCGCCCGCGCTCGCGCTGACGGGGGCGTATCGCGGCGTCGGCGTCGCCCGGCTCCTCGGCGATTGCCTTTACTGGCTGGTCGCGATGCTCGCCGAGGCGGCGGTGATGAAAGCGATCGGCCTGGTGCCGCCGCCGGTCGGCTGACCCCCTTTCCACGCCTTCCATGGCGTGCGACATCGGGGCCGAGACAGGGGAAAAGCCATGATCCGCACGACCTTCGCCGCGCTCGCTTTGGCGCTCGCCATCCCCGCCGCGACGCCCGCGCAGACGAGCAGCGCGGCCGCGCAATCGCCCTTCACCTTCGAGGAGGTGATGGTGCCGATGCGCGACGGCGCCAAGCTCCAGACCGTGATCCTGCGCCCGCGGGACGCCAAGGGGCCGTTGCCGATCCTATTCCAGCGCACCCCCTATGGCGTGCCCGGCGGACCGCTCGCGGCGGTGCCCAAGGGGTGGGAGGCGCTCGCCAAGGACGGCTATATCTTCGTCTTCCAATCGATGCGCGGGCGCTTCAAGTCCGAAGGCGTCTTCACTTTGTCGACCGCGCTCAGCGACACGGGACCCGACGAAGCGACCGATGCCTATGACAGTATCGACTGGCTGGTGAAGAACGTGCGCGGCAATAATGGCCGCGTCGGCATGTGGGGGATCAGCTATCCCGGCTTCGCCGCCGCGATCCCGCTCGCCAAGCCGCACCCCGCGCTGAAGGCGACCAGCCCCCAGGCCGCCTGGATCGATTATTGGCAGAATGACGATCTCCACCGCTGGGGCGCGGCGCGGTTGAGCTATATCACCGATTGGGTCTATTTGCTCCAGGCCGACAAGACCAATGCCGAATTCACTTATGACACGATCGATACTTATGATTTCTTCCTGCGCGCGGGATCGCTCGCCGATATCGAACAGCGCTATATCAAGGGCAAGAGCGCGCTGATCCGCGACTTGATCGAACATCCCGATCATGACGATTTCTACCGCCGCCAGCGTTGGTCCGACGCGCTCGGCAAAACGAGCGTGCCGACGCTCAACGTAGCGGGCTATTGGGATCAGGAAGACCCCTGGGGCAGTTGGCAAATTTTCGCCAAACAACGCCAGAACGACCCCGATAATTTGTCGCAACTGGTCGTCGGCCCCTGGGCGCATGGCACGTGGAGCCGCCCGGGCGAGCACGAGCTGGGCCCGATCGATTACAAGGTCGATAGCTCGACGCGCTTCGTCGAGAAGATGCAGGCGCCCTTCTTCCGCTATTGGCTCCACGGCAAGGGCGCGCGGCCGGTGGGCCTGGTCAACAGCTTCCAATCGGGGAGTTGGGTGTGGCGGCGCTATGACCAATGGCCGCTCGCCGCCGCCAAGCCGACCGCGCTTTATCTGCGCGCCGACGGTTCGCTGAGCTTTTCGGCGCCGGCGACGGGCGAGGCCTGCCGGACTTATGTGTCGGACCCCGCCAATCCGGTGCCGTTCCGCGCGCGGCCGATCTCACCCACTTATCCGCGCCCCGAATGGCGCTGGTGGGAAGCGGCGGATCAACGCTTCGTCGGCGGGCGGCCCGATGTGCTGAGCTATGTCTCGGCGCCCTTGGACGCCGATTTGACCGTGACCGGCGCGGTGCTCGCCGAACTCCAGGCGGCGACGAGCGGCACCGACAGCGATTTCGTCGTCAAGCTGATCGACGTCTTTCCGGACGATCATGAAAAGCTCGACAACAACGCCCCGCTCGGCACGTATACGACGCAGATCAACGGCTATCAGCTGCCGATCGCGATGGAGGTGCGACGCGGGCGCTATCTGGCGGACGACGCCAAGCCGGCCCCGCTCGTGCCCAATCAGGTGACGCGCTGGGAAGTGCCGCTGCGCGATCACGATCATGTGTTCAAGAAAGGCCACCGGCTGATGGTGCAGGTGCAATCGAGCTGGTTCCCGGTGATCGACCGCAATCCGCAAAGCTTCGTCCCCAACATCGCCAAGGCGAAGCCCGAGGATTATGTCCGCGCCGAGCAGAAGATTTGCGCGGGATCGAAGCTGATGCTGCCGGTGGTGCGCTGACCGCGGCGCCTTGGCAGGGGCGCGCCGCGCCGGGGCGGCAACGCATTCGATCCCCCCTGTTTTTGCCGGTTTCGGCGCGCCCGCTTTCTGCGCTAGAGAGGGCGGCGATGATCGATCCCAAACCGCTCGTCGTCGGCATCGGCGGCACCATCGGGGGCATTTCCTCCACCGAGCGCGCGCTGATGATCGCGCTCGAGGCCGCCGCGCGCGAAGGGTTCGACACGCAGCTCTTCGGCGGCGAGGCGCTCGCGCTGCTGCCGCTCTACAACCCCAAGGCACATGAGCGCACCGAATGCGAGCAGCGCTTCGTCGGCGCGGTGCGGCGCGCCTCGGCGGTGATCATCGCGAGCCCGGGCTATCACGGCTCGATCTCGGGCCTCGTCAAGAACGCGCTCGATCTGCTCGAAGAAACCGCGCGCGATCCGCGCCCCTATCTGGCGGACGTGCCCGTCGGGCTGATCGCCACCGCTTATGGCTGGCAGGCGACGGGGAGCACGATCGCCGCTTTGCGCTCGATCGTCCACGCCCTGCGCGGCTGGCCCACGCCCTTCGCCGCCGCGATCAATTCGCAGCTCACCAAATTCGACGAGGCGGGCGGAGCGAGCGACGCGGCGGTGCTCGATCAGCTCGCGCTGGTCGGCCGCCAGGTCGCGCGCTTCGCGCCGCTCGCCGCCCATGCTTAGCCGGCGGCTAGCGCTCGCCGGGCTGGGCGGGCTCGCCGCCGCGCCGGGGCTCGCGCGCGAGGTCCGGCTGGGGTTCGCGAACGGCGCGCGCCCGCTCACCCGCGCCTTTCCCGAAAAAGGCGAGATGATCCTCCAGCGCACCCGCGCGCCGTTGCTCGAAACCCCGTTCGAGGCTTTCGACGCGGGGCTGCTCACCCCCAATGATCGTTTCTACGTCCGCTGGCATTATCAGGACATTCCGCTCGCGGTGAGCGCACGCGATTATCGGCTGAAAGTGAGCGGCGCGGTCGCCCGCCCGCTCGCGCTGACGCTCGGCGAGCTGCTGAAGTTGCCGCGCGTCGAGCTGGTCGCGGTCAACCAATGTTCGGGCAATTCGCGCGGCTTCGTTTCCCCCCGCGTCGCCGGGGCGCAATGGGGGCATGGCGCGATGGGCTGCGCGCGCTGGACCGGCGTGCCGCTGAAGGCGGTGCTCGCGCGCGCGGGGGTGAAGCGGGGCGCGGTCGCGGTGCGCTTCGGCGGGCTCGACGCGCCGCCGCCCGAGGCGCCGCGCTTCCTGAAGTCGCTCGATCTCGATCATGCGATGGATGGCGAGGTGATGATCGCCTTCGCGATGAACGGCGCGCCGCTGCCGCTGCTCAACGGCTATCCGATCCGGCTGATCGTGCCCGGCTGGTATTCGACCTATTGGGTGAAGGCGCTGTCGAGCATCGAATTGCTCACCGCCCCCGACGATAATTTCTGGATGAAGACCGCCTATCGCATCCCCGCGACCCCCGATGGCGGGGTCGCGCCGGGGACGACCCAGTTCGAAAGCGTGCCGATCAACAAGATGCCGCCGCGCAGCTTCGTCACCAATTTGGCGGAAGGCGCGGTGGTGCCGCCGGGGCCGCGCCTGGTGCGCGGCATCGCGTTCGGCGGGGCGAGCGGCGTCGCGAAGGTGGAACTCAGCCGCGACGGCGGCGCGAGCTGGCAAGCGGCGACGCTCGGGCCCGATCAGGGCAAATATGGCTTTCGCGCGTGGCAAGCGACGACCGATTTCGCGCGCGGCGCGGCGACGCTCGCCGTGCGCTGCACCGCCGAGGATGGGCGCGCGCAGCCGATGCGCGCGGTGTGGAACCCGGGGGGCTATCTTTACAACGCGGTCGAACGAATCAGGGTGATGGTCGCATGAAATTTCTGCTCGCCGCGGCGGCGCTCGCGAGCATGGGCGTCGCCTTCAAGAACAAGACGATCGATCTGCCGCAAGACCCGCCGGGGCTCAGCGAGAAATTCGAGGCGGTGACGCAAAATTGCACCGGCTGCCATTCGAGCGAGTTCCTCACCGCCCAGCCCAAATTGTCGCGCGCGGCCTGGGCGGCGGAGGTCGCCAAGATGCGCAAGGTCTATCACGCGCCGATCGAACCGGGCGATGACGCCGCGCTGGTCGACGCGCTGGTCGCGCTCCAGGGCGGCTAAACGCTTTTCACGCGCCACCCCGCGCCCTAAGCCAAGGCGATGGCACGGCTTCCCCTGATCGATCGACGCGGCTTGCTCATCGCCGGGGGCGCGGGCGTGGGGCTGGTGGTCGCCTGGGGGCTATGGCCGCGCGCCTATACCCCCAATCTCACCGCGGCGCCGGGCGAGACGATCTTCGGCGCCTGGGCCAAGATCGGCGAGGACGGGCATGTCGCGGTCGCCATTCCCCAGGCCGAATATGGCCAGGGCAGCTGGACCGCGCTGCCGCAAATCCTCGCCGATGAACTCGGCGCCGATTGGCGCACCGTCTCGGTCGAGCCCGCCCCGCTCAACCCGCTCTACGCCAATCGCCTCGCGGCGGCCGAGTTGTTCGAAGGGCTGTTCGCGGGCGCCCCCGCCGCTTTCGCCGCGCGCTATGCCGCGCCGACCGCGCTGATGCTCACCGCCGGTTCGAGCTCGCTGCGCGCGTTCGAGGGGGAATTGCGCCGCGCCGGCGCCGCCGCGCGCGTGCTGCTGTGCAAGGCCGCCGCCAAGCGCTGGGGGGTCGATTGGCGCGCCTGCGTCGCCGATGGCGGGTTCGTCAGCCATGGCGGGCGCCGCGCGCGCTTCGGCGAGCTCGCCGCCGAAGCGGTGCGCGAGGCATTGCCCAAGACGCTGCCGCTGCGCGCCGAGGGATCGGGCGCGCTCGCAGGCGAGCCGCTCCCCCGGCTCGACGTGCCCGCCAAGGTCGATGGCTCGGCCAATTTCGCGGGTGACGTGCGGCTGGCCGACATGGTCTTCGCCGCCGCCTGGAGCGCGCCGCCGGGCGGGCATATCACCGGGCTCAACCGCGCGGCGGCGGCCAAGGCGCCGGGCTTTTTGATGCTCGTCGAACAGCGCGATTGGGTCGCGGCGCTCGCCACCACTTGGTGGGGGGCGCATCGCGCGGTCGAGGCGCTCGCCCCGCGCGTGAGCGGCGCGCCCGCGCTTTCGTCCAAGAGCATCGACGCGGCGCTCGCGCGCGCGCTCGCCACGCCGGGCGTGCGACTGTCGCGGCGCGGCGATATCGAGGCGGCGCTGCGGGGCCGCGCGCGCGTCGCGGCCGAATATCGCGTCGGCCTCGCGCCGCACGCCTCGCTCGAGACGCAAAGCGCGACCGCGCGCTTCGACGGCAATCGGCTCGAACTCTGGCTGCCGACGCTCGCCCCGGGCCTGGCGCGCGATGCGGCGGCGGCGGCGCTCGGCATCGCGGCCGGCGCGGTGACGGTGCATCCGATGCTCGTCGGCGGCTCGTTCGGCATGGGGCTCGAGCCGACCATCGCCGCCCAGGCCGCGCTGATCGCCCGCGCGGCGAAACGGCCCGTGCAGCTCGTCTGGTCGCGGCGCGAGGAGCTGGCGCGCGATCCGTTCCGCGCCCCCGCCGTCGCGCGGCTCACCGCGCGTTTGGGCGCCAATGGCACGATCCTCGGCTGGCGGGCCAAGATCGCGACGCCCGCGAGCGGCACCGCGCTCGCCCAGCGGCTGTTCGGCGGCGATCCGGCGACGCGCGCGGCGCTGCTCGCCGAGGGCGAGGGCGATATGGCGGCGGTCGCCGGGGCGATTCCTTATTATCGCTTCCCCGCCTTCGCGCTCGATCACCACCCCGCCGAGATCGGCCTGCCCACCGGCTATTGGCGCGGGGGGGCGCATGGCTATACCGCCTTCTTCACCGAGAGTTTCCTCGACGAACTCGCCCAGGCGGCCAATTCGGAGCCGCTGTCGTTCCGCGTCGGCATCACCGGCGAGCCGCGGCTGGTGCGCTGCCTGTCGACCGCCGCGTCGCTCGGCGGCTGGGAGGGGGGCGTGCCCGGATCGGGCCAGGGCATCGCCTGTCATTCGTTTCGCGGCAGCCATATCGCGGTGCTCGCCGAGGCGCATTTCGAGGAGGGGCGCGTGCCGGTGGTCGACCGGCTGGTGGCGGCGGTCGATTGCGGGCGTCAGATCAATCCCGAGCTGGTGCGCCAGCAGATCGAGGGCGGCCTGATCTTCGGCATGAGCGCGGCGCTCGGCGCGCCGATCGGCTTCGAACGCGGCCGCCCCGCCCCGGCGCGGCTCGGCGCGCTCGAGCTGCCCACGCTCGCCGACACGCCCGACATCACCGTCGAGCTGATTCGCTCGGACGCCGAGCCCGGCGGGGTGAGCGAACTCGCGGTGCCGCCGGTCGCCCCGGCGATCGCCAACGCACTCCACGCCGCGACGGGCTTCCGTTTGCGCGCCTTGCCCTTTACGGCGGCGGCATGACCCTTCCGCCCGATCACCCGCCGGTCAAACCTCGCCGCGTCGGCGTGATCCTGATCAACCTCGGCACGCCCGACGCGCCCGATACGCGATCGGTGCGGCGCTATCTGGGCGAATTCCTGTCGGACCGGCGGGTGGTCGAGATCCCCGCGCCCTTGTGGCAGCCGATTCTGCGCGGCTTCATCCTCAACACCCGCCCGCAGCGCTCGGCCGAGGCCTATCGCGCGGTGTGGAGCGACGAGGGCTCGCCGCTCGCCGCGATTACCCGCCGCCAGGCCGAAGCGCTCCAGGCGCGGCTGGGTGCTGCGGTCACGGTCGATTGGGCGATGCGCTATGGCCGCCCCGCGATCGCCGAGGTGCTGCGGGGGCTGTTCGAGGCGGGTTGCGACCGGCTGCTGCTCGCCCCGCTCTATCCGCAATATTGCGCGGCGACGACCGCGACCGCGAACGACAAGGCGTTCGCCGAGCTGCGCCGGATGCGCTGGCAGCCCGCGCTGCGCACGCTGCCGCCCTATTATGACGATCCGCTTCACATCGACGCGCTCGCCGCCGATATCGGCGCGGGGCTCGCGGGGCTCGATTTCGATCCGCAGGCGCTGTTGGTGAGCTTCCACGGCATGCCCGCGCGCACGCTCGATCTGGGCGATCCCTATCATTGCCAATGCCAAAAGACCGCGCGGCTGCTCGGCGAGGCGCTGGGGCGCGAGGTGATCGTGACCTTCCAATCGCGATTCGGCCCCGCCAAATGGCTCGAACCCGCGACCGACGAAACCCTCGCCGCGCTGCCGGGCAAGGGCGTGAAGCGCATCGCCGTCGTCGCGCCGGGCTTTTCCGCCGATTGCCTGGAGACGCTCGAAGAAGTCGCGATTCGCGGTCGCGAGACCTTCGAGGAAGCCGGCGGCACGCATTTCGCTTACTTGCCCTGTTTGAACGACCGACCGATTGGTATGGAGATGCTCGAACGGCTAATCGGCCGCGAACTGCAAGGCTGGACCTGAGCCTGCGAAAAAGGAGAGGAAGATGGCACGCGTCGCAATCGTGACTGGCGGAACCCGCGGCATCGGCGAGGCGATCAGCCTTGCATTGCGCGATACGGGCTTCACCGTCGCCGCCAATTACGCCGGCAATGAAGAGCGCGCGCGCGCCTTTACCGAGCGCACCGGGATCAAGGCGTATAAATGGGACGTCGCCGATTTCGACGCGTGCCAGGCCGGCGTCGCGCAGGTGGTCGAAGAACTCGGGCCCGTCGACGCGCTCATCAACAATGCCGGCATCACCCGCGACGGCACGATGATGAAGATGACCTACCAAATGTGGAAGGACGTGATCGACACCAATTTGGGCGGTTGCTTCAACATGGCCAAAGCCGTGTTCGCGGGGATGCGCGAGCGCCAATGGGGCCGGATCGTCAACATCGGCTCGATCAACGGCCAGGCGGGGCAATATGGGCAGGTGAATTACGCCGCCGCCAAATCGGGCATTCACGGCTTCACCAAGGCGCTGGCGCAGGAAGGCGCCAAGTTCAACGTGACGGTGAACGCGATCGCGCCGGGCTATATCGATACCGACATGGTCGCCGCCGTCCCCGCCGACGTGCTCGGCAAGATCGTCGCGCGCATTCCGGTCGGGCGGCTCGGCCAAGCGAGCGAAATCGCGCGCGCGGTGACGTTCCTATGCTGCGACGAGGGCGGGTTCATCACCGGCTCGACGCTCAGCATCAACGGCGGTCAGCATATGTATTGATCGCTCGAGGGCCGGCGCCCGATTGAGCACCGGCCCTCTCGTTCCCCCGATACGCCGGGGAATCAATAGCGCGAACGGCAGTCGCTGCGATCGATCGAGCGGCCCGCGAGCGCGCCGCCGGCGGCGCCGAGCACCGTCCCCAGGCCACGATCGCGGCGCCCGGCGACGACATTGCCGAGCAAGCCACCCGCGATCGCGCCGACCACGGTGCCGGTGGTGCCGTCGCAGCGGCGATCATTGTAACGATAGTCGCGCCGATAATCGCGATAGACGCGATCATTGTAGCGATTGTCATAATAGCCATTATAGCCATTGTTATAATAGCCGCGGGCATCACCGCGATAAACGTCACCACGATAAACGTCGCCGCGATAGCCGCGATAATCGCGATAGCCATAATCCTGCGCCGAGGCGGCGGTCAGGGGAACCAGCGCGCTCATGCCCAGGGCAAGCGCTGCACCGGCGGCGGAAAGCTTCTTCATCATCACTCGTCTCCACTCGCTGCGGCAGCAAGAGGCGATTCCCTTGCACCGATGCTGCCCTAATGCCCGAGTCGCTTTGAGCCGGGGCTGAATGCGCCCGTTATCGCGCGTTCAGCCTTTCCCGCGCGGCCAAGCGCTCTATGAGGGCGCCATGCGCCTTTTCTGGTCGGTAATCCTTCCGCTGCTGTTCGTTCCCCCATGGGAGGGACTTCCCCAGCAAAGGCTCTTCGACCCGAGCCTTCGCTTCAGCGTTGCGCCGGTCGCGCTTTATCCGGGCGCGCCCGGGCGGCGGCGGATCGGCGCGCTGGTGTTCGAGCGCGGCTATCGCCTCACCAGCGGCGACCCCGCGTTCGGCGGCTTTTCGGCGATGCAGACCGATGGCCGCGCCTTCACGCTACTGAGCGACAGCGGCCAAGGGATTCGCTTCACACTCGACGCGCGTGGGCGGCTGGGCGCGCCCGCGATCTTTCATCTGCCGGCGGTGCCGCGCGGGGGCTGGCGCGGCGAAGACCGCGATAGCGAGGCGCTGACCCGCGATCCCGCCGGGCATCTTTGGGTAGCATTCGAGACGCGCAACGAAATCTGGCGCTACGCCCCCGGCTTCGCCCGCGCCGAGGGGCATGTCGCGCCGCCGGCGATGGCGGGGTGGGACGAGAATCGGGGGGCGGAGGCCTTCGCCCGCCTGGCGAGCGGGCGCTTCGTCGCGATCGACGAGAATGAAGTCGCGCCGGGGGCGGGGTGCGAGGGGCTGGTGTTCCTCGCCGATCCGGTGCGGCACCCGCGGCGCGCCTTCCGCTTCCGCTACGTGCCGCCCAAGGGCTATAAGCCGACCGACATGGCCGAACTGCCCGACGGCCGCCTGGTGCTGCTCAACCGGCGCGCCGATCTGACCGACGGCTTCACCGTGATCGTCACCTTGCTCCCCAAGGACGCGATCCGCCCGGGCGCCCGCGTGGTGGGGCGGCCGATCGCGCGTTTCGCCGCCCCCGCGCTCCACGATAATTTCGAGGCGGTCGCGGCGGTGCGCGAGGGCGGCGCGATCAAATTATGGATCGCGAGCGACGATAATCAAAGCTTGTTCGAGGCGAGCCTGTTGCTCGAATTCCGGCTCGACGAGGCGGCGCTGGCGCCGCCCCGCGCGCCGATCACGCCGCCGCGTCGGCGCGGTTAAGCGGCCGCCGTCTCGGCGGTGGGGGCGAGCTTCTTCTTGACGTCGCGCTTCAGCCGGCGCGCGCGCAGCGAGAGCTGATCGTCCGAGGTCTTGATCAGCCAATTGTCGAGCCCGCCGACATGCTCGACCGAGCGCAGCCCATGCGTCGACACGCGCAGCCGCACGCTGGTGCCCAGCGCGTCCGAAATCAGCGTGACGTTCTGCAGATTGGGCAGAAAGGTCCGCTTGGTCTTGTTGTTGGCGTGGGAGACATTGTGCCCCACTTGCCGACCCTTGCCGGTCAGCTCGCAAATGCGCGACATCGACTGATCCTCGAAACCTGGAAAGTCGCGCCCCTTAAGCGGTGGCGCGCCAAAGGTCAACCGATTCCCTCGCCCGCGCTCTGGCGCGGGGGGCGCGGGGCGGGCATAGCGGGGCGATGTTTCCGCTCCCCGAACCAATGCGCCGCGCGCTCGCCGCCGCGACCGAGGCCGCCGCGCGCGGCGAAGTGCCGGTGGGGGCGGTGGTGACGCGGAGCGGCAGCGTGCTCGCGGTGGCGGCCAACGCCCCGCGCGCGCTCGCCGACCCGACCGCGCATGCCGAGATCCTGGCGATCCGCGCGGCGGCGCGCGCGCTCGGGCGCGATCGGCTCGACGGGTGCGATTTGTGGGTGACGCTCGAGCCCTGCGCGATGTGCGCCGGGGCGATTGCTCATGCTCGGCTCGACCGGCTCTATTACGGCGCCGAGGATGCCAAGGGCGGCGCGGTCGCGCACGGGCCGCGCTTCTTCGGCCAACCGACCTGCCACCATCGGCCCGAAATCTATGCCGGCATCGGCGAGAGCGAGGCGGCGGCGCTGCTGCGCGCCTTTTTCGCCGCGCGGCGGTAAGCGGGGCCGGCCCTCAGCCCGTCCGCGCGTCGCCCCGGGGGACGACTTCGAGCACCGTGTCGCCGGCTTGCAGCACCGCGTCCGCCTCCCAAAAGCCGATCGCGCGCTCCGCGCGGTACAGCCGCATCCCCTGCCCGCTGCCGAGCTCGGTCAAGCGCAGGCCGATCTCGTCGCGGCGCACCGGCCGTTCGCGCAGCATCACCTCGCCCTCATGCGTAATGAGATCGCAGACATAATCGGCCATGCGCGGCGCGAGACTCGAGCCCGCCAGCAATTGCCCGCCAAAGCTCACCGAATTGACGATGACCAGCGCGCCCGCGTCGCGCGCGAGAATCTCATTCTCGGTCTCGCGGATCGCGACCGCGACCGGTACGCTCGGCGCGAGGCGGCGCGCGGTGAGCGCGATCAGCACGGCGGTATCGTCGCGCCCGGGCGTCACCAGCAGCGCGCGCGCCTGGGCGAGGCCGGCGGCTTCGAGCACGGCATTGTGCGTCGCGTCGCCCTGCACGGTTGCGAAGCCTTGCTCGATCGCGTCCTTGATCACGCCGGGGGCCTCGTCGACCACCACGATCCGCTCGGGGCGGCTGCCGCGGCGCACCAACTCGGCGGCCGCCTCGCGCCCGGTCGCGCCGAAACCGCCGATGATCGTGTGCCCGCTCAACCGGCGCTGGATCGCTTTCATCCGCCACTGCTCCCATCCGTTGCGTAGCAAGAAACTATAGGCCGAGCCGAAGAAGATCAGCCAAATGAAGATCCGCACCGGGGTGACGATGAAGGTGTCGAACAGCCGCGCGCGATCGGTGACGGGAACGATATCGCCATAGCCGACCGTGGTGACGGTGATCATGGTGAAATAGACGACGTCGAGAAACGAGATTTGGCCATCGGCATTGTCGCGCAGCCCGTCGCGATCGAGCCAATGGCCGGCGAGCGCGATGCCGATCAAGCCCAAGGTCGCGCCGATCCGAAGCGCCAGCCCGACCCCGGGGGGCAGCGCGCTGCGTCGATAGAAGCGCGGCGCGCCTTCCGCGCGCGCCTGCCCCTGCCCCCGCCGCTGCCCTGGCTTGGTTCGCGCCATTTCAGCAGCTTAGCGCCGAACGCCGGGCGGGTCAGCGGAAATCGCGCGGCGCTTGCGGCCGCTTGTGCCTAGAGCGGTTTCCGATCCGATTGCATCGGATCGCCGCTCTAGATCTTTGATTTGCCGCGATTTCCGAATCGGCAGGCGATTCCACCTGCCTGGAAATCGCTCTAGCCCACCCAGCGCCAGATGCCCGCCGGGATGCCGGCGGCGGGCAGATGCGCCCAGGTGGCGGCGAGCCAGATCACCAGACCCCCCGCCAGATCATGCGGGCGAAACCCGCCGAAGCGCGCGCGGCCTTGCGCGATCGCCTGGAAGGGCAGGTAACTCGTCATCGCCATCCACGGCCGCCAGACGTCGGGGATCGCCCGCGTCTTCTTGGCATCGAGCGCGGCGGCGCCGATCAGCGCGAAGGCGGCGAAGCCCCCGGCGACGATGAACTGGGCCGGGATCGGCAGCACCAAGATATGCGCCAGGCCCCACAGCGCGAACGACCAGAGCATCGGGTGGCGGGTGATCGCGAACACCCCGCGCGCCGCCCCCGGCACTTTTACATTGGGCGCGGGAAAGGCCGGGTTGCCGATCAGCGAGCCCATCAGCAGCACGCTCGCGAGCAGCATGACGAGCGTCGAGAGCGCCCAGAGCGCGTCGCCCACGTCCCACAGCGGCGCCTGCGGCGGCAGCGCGTGAAAGGCGCGCGAAATCCACCACAAACAGCCAAAGGCAACGACCGTATAGAGGATCTGAAAGCCGACCGCCCCCAGCGCCTTCACCAACGGCGCGCGCAAGGGGTGGGAAAGGCCCAGATGCGTGCCGATGAACGCCCCCGTCGCCAGCGCCAGCTGTAAATTGCCCTCCATCGCCGCCTCCCCTCGTGCCCCGGGGGAGAGGCTAACGCATCATTTCACCCCGTGCATCCATTTCTTGAGCGGGAAGGAGAGGCCGAGCAGCACCACGCCGAGCGCGATCGCGATCCAGGCGACGATCGTGAAGGTGCTGGTATAGGCGTCCAGGCTCACCTTCAAATTGGTCACCTGCCCGCCCACCGTCTCGACGCTCGCGACCTGGGCGACGATCCCCGCGAAATATTGCGCGACCGAGATCGACAGGAACCACACCCCCATCATCAGCCCGACGATGCGCGCGATCGACAGCTTGGTGATCATGCTGAGGCCCACCGGCGAAATGCACAGCTCGGCGAGCGAGTGGATCACATAGAGCCCCGCGAGCCACCACAGCCCGACCTTGTAATCGGGCCCCGCGAAGCTCGCGCCCCATACCAGAAACAGAAAGCCGCCGCCGACGCCCATCAGCGCGACCGCGAATTTGACCGGGATCGACGGCTCCAACCCGCGCCGCGCGAGCGTCGCCCAAAGCGCCGACATCAGCGGCGCGAGCAGCACGATCGAGATCGGGTTGAAATTCTGCGTCTGCGGCGCGGAAATGGTGAACCAGCCGAACACGCTGCGATCGGTGTTGCGATCGGCGAACAGCGCCAGACTCGACCCCGCTTGTTCGAACAGCGTCCAGAACACCACGTTGAACACGATCAGCGTCATCGCCGCGAGCATCATCTGGAACTCGCGCTCGTTCCCCGCCGTCGCCGACCAGATGAGGATGCCGGGCACCGCCACGACGAAGGTGCCGAACAACAGCTTCGCCATCAGCGGCAGCGACGCCAAATAGCCGATGAAGCCGCTCCCCTCGGCGGGCGGCGCGGCCGACATCAAATTGGTGAAGAGCCAATAGAGCAAGGGCACCGCGAGCACCGCGCCCAGATAAATCACCGCGTCGCGATTGCCCGCGTCCGCCGGGCGGTTGCCGACCGCGTCGAGCCGCCCGCCGTGGAAGCTGATCATCACGAACGCGATCACCATCGCCACGCCGGCGATGCCGAGCCCGGCGGGCCAGCCGATCGTATCGGCGAAGATCGCGCAAAGCGTCTGCCCCAGGATCGAGCCCAGGTTGATGCCCATGTAGAAAATGGTGAAGCCGGTGTCGCGGCGGCGGTCGCCCTGCTGATAGAGTTCGCCGACCATCGTCGAGATATTGGGCTTGAAAAAGCCGTTGCCGACCGAGATCAGCGAGAGCGCGATCAGCATCAGCGCCAGGAAAAAGGGGCTGCGCTCGGCCTCTTCGGTGAAACCGCCGGCGGGCACGGTCCGCGCGACCCGGCCGTCGGGCGCGACCAGCGAGAGGCTGCCGTCATTATTGCCGCGCATCTCCAGCTTCTCGCCGCCCGCGACGATGAAGCGTTTTTCATTGGGGCTGCTCGACGGCGCGTCGCGATAATTTTCGAACACCACCGCATAACGTTGGCCGTCGATCACTTGATAAGGCTGCGCCGAGGGGCCGCCGAACGCGAGCGTGAAATAGCCCGCCGCCATCATCAGCGCGCCGAAGCGCACCGCGCGTTTCGCGCCCAGATATTGATCGGCGAGCAACCCGCCGACGAGCGGCGTCAGATAAACGAGCGCGGTATAGCCGCCATAGAGGCCGGTCGAGGAACGGTCCCCCAGCACGAAATGCTTGGTGAGATACAGCGTGAGCAGCGCGCGCATGCCATAATAGCCGAAGCGCTCCCACATTTCGGTGCCGAACAGCCAGAAGAGTTGCGCGGGATGGCCGAACCAGGTCTTGCCGCCGGCGGCGGGCGCGGCGGTGGGATCGGCGGCGGTGCTCATATCGGGAAACGCTCCTAAAAACTCTCGTCCATCACGGTTGGGGCGCGACACTAGCGGCAAAAGCGGGGCTGTAAATGGCGCGGGCGCCGCGCTAAGCGATCGCGCGATGTTGAACGATCGCACCACCCCCTTGTCGTTGCTCCGCACCCGCCGCTCGGGCCGCCCGCGCGACATGATCGCCCCCGGCCCGAGCGACGCGCAGCTGAGCGCGATGCTCGAGATCGCCGCGCGCACCCCCGATCACGGCAAGCTGGCCCCCTGGCGCTTCGTGATCGTGCCCGCCGAAGCGCGCGACCGGCTGAGCGCGGTGATCACGACTGCTTATCGCGCCGAACGCCCGCAAGCGGCGGCGACCGAGATCGCCGCGCTCGAGGCGTTCGCGCGTCAGGCGCCGGCGCTGGTGGTGGTGCTCTCGCAGCCCAAGCCCGAAAGCCACATCCCCTCGTGGGAACAAGAGCTTTCGGCGGGCGCGGCGTGCATGAACCTGCTCCACGCCGCCCACGCGATGGGCTTCGTTGCCGGCTGGGTGACGGGCTGGGCCTGTTATTCGGAAGCGGTGCGCGACGCCTTCGCCGCCGCCCCGGCGCGGATCGCGGGGTTCGTCTTCATCGGCGCGCCCGGCGCCGCGCTCGAGGAACGCCCCCGCCCCGCGCTCGACACGGTGGTGACGACCTGGGGCGCTTAGTTTAGCCCCGCCCCCACCGGCCGCCGCACCGGCACCCCGGCGGCGGCGAGCGCGGCGTGCGCCGCGGCGATGCTGGCTTCGCCGAAATGGAAGATCGAGGCGGCGAGCACCGCGCTCGCGCCCCCCTCGACCACGCCCGCCACCAAATCGGCGAGCGCCCCCACCCCGCCCGAGGCCACCACCGGCACGCGCACTTGGTCGGCGATCGCGCGGGTGAGCGCCAGATCATAGCCGCCCTTGGTGCCGTCGCGGTCCATCGAGGTGATCAGCAGCTCGCCCGCGCCCAGTTCGGCGAGGCGCAGCGCGTGCGCGACCGCGTCGATCCCGGTGGGTTTGCGCCCGCCATGGGTGAACACCTCCCACCGCCCCGGCGCGACCGCGCGCGCGTCGACCGAGGCGACGACACATTGGCTGCCGAAGCGATCGGCGATCTCGGCGACGAGTTCGGGCCGGGCGACGGCGGCGGAGTTGACCGCCACCTTGTCCGCGCCCGCCAGCAGCAGCGCGCGCGCATCCTCGGCCGAACGCACCCCGCCGCCCACCGTCAAGGGCATGAAGCACACCTCGGCCGTGCGCCGCACCACCTCCAGGATCGTGCCGCGCGCTTCGTGGCTGGCGGTGATGTCGAGGAAGCAGAGTTCGTCGGCGCCCGCCGCGTCATAAGCGCGCGCTTGTTCGACCGGGTCGCCCGCGTCCTTCAGATCGACGAAATTGACGCCCTTGACGACGCGGCCGTTCGCGACGTCGAGACAGGGGATGACGCGGACGCGGACGGTCATTCCCTCTCCCCCTTGGGGGAGAGGGTGGCCCCGCGCAGCGGGGTCGGGTGAGGGGAGGAAGGGGGCGCGCCGCGCGCCGAGCGAATGCCCTCACCCAAAGCCTCTCCCGCCAGCGGGAGAGGGCTCATGGTCTCGCGCACCGTCACGCCGCCGCCGCCGCGCTGAGTGCCGCCGCCAGATCGAGCCGGCCGTCATAGAGCGCACGCCCGCAAATCACCCCCTCGATCCCATCGCGGGCGTGGAGCGCGAGCATATGGATGTCGGCGATGCCCTTCACCCCGCCGCTCGCGATCACCGGCAAGCGCACCGCGCGCGCCAGATCGACCGTCGCTTCCAGATTGACGCCCTTCAAAAGCCCGTCGCGGCCGACGTCGGTGAAGAGCAGCGCGGCGACCCCGGCATCCTCGAACCGGCGCGCGAGATCGACGACGCTCACCTCGGACAGATCGGCCCAGCCGCGCGTGGCGACGCGCCCGTCTTTCGCATCGACCGCGACGACGATGCCGCCGGGAAAATCGCGCGCGGCGCCCCGCACCAGCTCGGGGTCGTCGAGCGCGGCGGTGCCGATCACGACGCGCGCGACGCCCGCCGCGAACCAGCGCTCGATCGCGGCGCGGGTGCGGATGCCGCCGCCCAATTGCACATGGCCGGGAAAAGCGCCGACGATCGCGCGCACCGCCGCGCCATTGACCGACTCGCCCGCGAAGGCGCCGTCCAGATCGACGACGTGGAGATGCCCCGCCCCCGCGCTGGCGAAGGCTTGCGCCTGGGCGGCGGGATCGTCGGCATAGACGGTCGCGCGCGCCATATCGCCCTCGGCGAGGCGGACGACCTGCCCGGCCTTGAGGTCGATCGCGGGGAAGATGATCAAGCTCACGCGATCCTCCCCAAGCTTGCTTGGGGAGGGGGACCATCCGCGCAGCGGATGGTGGAGGGGCCTTGCCGACTGATGGAGCGCGCTACCCCTCCACCATCTGCGATGCAGATGGTCCCCCTCCTCAGCAGAGCTGGGGAGGATCCGATCAAGGCCGCCATGCCAGGAACCTTTCGAGCAGCGCCAGGCCATAGCCCTGGCTCTTTTCCGGGTGGAACTGCACGCCGAGCAGATTGTCGCGCCCGATCGCGGCGACCACCGGGCCGCCATGGTCGCTCGTCGCGAGCACGTCCGCGCCGGTGAAGGCATAGCCGTGCAGGAAATAGGCCTCGCCGGGCGCGATCAGCGGGTGGGGCGCCAGGGGGACGACGTCGTTCCAGCCCATATGCGGCACTTTCGCGCCCGGATCGGCGGGGGCGAGCTCGGCGACCTCGCCCGCGATCCACCCCAGCCCGTCATGCGCGCCGAACTCCAGCCCGCGCGTCGCCATCAGCTGCATCCCGACGCACACCCCTAGGAACGGCGCGCCTTCGGCGAGCACGCGGCGCTCGAGCGCCTCGATCATCCCCGGCAGCGCGCGCAACGCGGTGGCGCAGGCACCGAACGCCCCCACCCCCGGCAGCACGATGCGATCGGCGCGCGCCACCTCGGCGGCGTCGGCGGTGACTCGGACATCGGCCGCCCCGGCCGCCTTCAGCGCGTTGTGCACCGAGTGGAGGTTGCCCGCGCCGTAATCGATCAGCGCGATCGTCACGGGCGCGCTCCCGAGCCAGGAAATGCCAGCTTGCGCTGGCATGACGCTAGGCGGCTAACCAACGGAGCGTCACCCCAGCGCAAGCGGGGGTCTCCCCGAACCGGCGCGCCCGCTCACAACACCCCCTTGGTCGAGGGCACCGCGCCGCCCTTGCGCGGATCGATCTCGATCGCCTGGCGCAGCGCGCGGGCGAGGCCCTTGTACGCGCTTTCGATGATGTGGTGGTTGTTCTCGCCGTAGAGCGTCTCGACGTGGAGGGTGATCCCGGCGGTCTGCGCGAAGCTGTGGAACCAATGTTTGAACAATTCGGTGTCCATCTCGCCCAGCCGCGTCTGGCTGAACGCGGTTTTCCACACGAGATAGGGCCGCCCCGAAATATCGAGCGCGACGCGGGTCAGCACCTCGTCCATCGGCGAGAGCGCGTCGCCATAGCGGCGGATGCCGGCCTTGTCGCCGAGCGCCCGGGCGAGCGCGCTCCCCAGCGCGAGTGCCGAATCCTCGGTCGTGTGGTGCTGATCGATATGGAGATCGCCCTCGACCTTCAGCTCGATGTCGATCAGCGCGTGGCGCGAAAGCTGCTCGATCATATGATCGAGAAAGCCGATCCCGGTCGCGATTCGATAGCGGCCGGTGCCATCGAGGTTCAGCCGGACCTCGATCTTGGTTTCGGCGGTGTCGCGGGTGAGGTGAGCGCTGCGCATCGCGCGCTTCCATAGCGCCCGCGCGGCGATGTGCAATCTTGACCGCGCGCGGCCACACGCTAACCCTGCCCGTATGAACGAGCATTTGCCCGACAGCCTGATTCCCTATGACGAGATCGTGCAGGAAGCGCTGCGCGCGGTCGTCGGGCGGGTGCTGGGCTCGGTCGCGGCGGCGAATGGTACGCTGCCGGGCGAACATCATTTCTACATCACCTTCAAGACCCAGGCCCCCGGGGTCGATATTCCGCGCCGGCTGATCGAGCGTTTCCCCGACGAAATGACGATCGTGCTGCAAAATCGCTTCTGGGACTTGTGCGTCGACGATGCGCGTTTTTCGGTGGGGCTGAGCTTCAATCAAGTGCCGGCGAAGCTCAACATTCCTTATTCGGCGATCACGGGTTTTCACGATCCCGCGGTCAATTTCGAGCTGCGCTTCCAGGCGCAGGAAGGCCCCGACGAGCCCGAACCGCATGACGCCGCCGAGAATGACCAACCCCCGCGCGACGGATCGAACGTCGTGCCGGTCGATTTCAAGCGGAAGAGATAGGGAGCAAGGCGCGCGCGCCGCGCGCCGGTTGCGCCAGCAATGCGAACCGCCGGACGGCGCGGCTTGCCGCGACCGACGTCGCGGGATTAACTCCCGCGACGCGAGCTGGAGACCAGGCCGATGAACGACACCCGCACCGAAACCGATTCGATCGGCGCGATCGAGGTGCCGGCGAGCGCCTATTGGGGCGCGCAGACGCAGCGCTCGATCGAGAATTTCCCCTTCGGCCCTAGCGAACGCATGCCGATCGGCATCGTCCACGCGCTCGCGATCGTGAAGCAGGCCGCCGCCCGGGTGAACCGCCGCCACGGCCTGCCCGCCGAGATCGCCGACGCGATCGAGGCGGCGGCGCAGGAAGTGATCGCGGGCAAGCTCGACGATCAATTCCCGCTCGTCATCTGGCAGACGGGGAGCGGCACCCAATCGAACATGAACGTGAACGAGGTGATCGCGGGCCGCGCCAACGAAATTCTCGCGGGCACGCGCGGGGGGAAGAAGCCGGTTCACCCCAATGATCATGTCAACCAGGGCCAATCCTCGAACGACAGTTTTCCCACCGCGCTCCATATCGCCGCGAGCCTGGCGGTCGCGCGTCGGCTGATCCCGGCAATGGACCGGCTGCACGACGCGCTCGATACCAAGGCAAGCGCCTGGGCCGACATCGTCAAGATCGGCCGCACCCATTTGCAGGATGCGACGCCGATCACCCTCGGCCAGGAATTTTCGGCCTATGCCCATCAGATCGCGATGGCGCGGCTCGGGGTCGAGAGTTCGACCACCGGGGGCGTCCATGCGCTCGCCCAGGGGGGCACGGCGGTCGGCACGGGGCTGAACGCGCCATCGGGGTTCGCCGACGCCATCGCCGCCGAGATCAGCGCCATCGCCGGCCTTCCCTTCCGCAGCGCCGAGAATAAGTTCGAGGCGCTCGCGACGCATGATGCCCTGGTCGAGCTGTCGGGCCAGCTCAACACGCTCGCGGTCGCGCTCACCAAGATCGCGAACGACATTCGCCTGCTCGGCTCGGGCCCGCGCTCGGGGATCGGCGAGCTGGTGCTGCCGGCGAACGAGCCGGGCAGCTCGATCATGCCCGGCAAGGTGAACCCCACCCAGTGCGAGATGCTGACGATGGTCGCCGCGCAAGTGATCGGCAATCATCAGGCGGTGACGGTCGGCGGCCTGCAAGGCCATTTGGAGCTCAACGTCTTCAAGCCGTTGATCGGCGCGGCGGTGCTGCGCTCGATCGATCTGCTCGCCACCGCCATGGCGAGCTTCGCCGAGCGCTGCGTCGCGGGCATCGAGCCCGATCGGCGGCGGATCGCCGAATTGGTCGATCGCTCGCTGATGCTGGTGACCGCGCTCGCGCCCGAGATCGGCTATGACAATGCCGCCAAGATCGCCAAGCATGCGCATGCCGAAGGGCTGACCTTGCGCGAGGCGGGGCTGGCGCTGGGGCTGGTCGACGCCGCGACCTTCGACCGGGTGGTGCGGCCGGAGACGATGGTTTGACTTTTGCGCGGTGGTTCTCGGCACGGACCGATTTTGGTTCGCGCAGAGGCGCAGAGGGCGCAGAGCGGACGCGCAGAATGGCGACTTCGGCCGTTCACCAAAACATCGAAGCGTCGCCCCAGCGAAAGCTGGGGCCTTTGTAAACCGTAGCGCGCCATGGGCTTAAGGCCCCAGCCTTCGCCGGGGCGACGACCGAACCTAAAGCAAGGGACTTCCTTCGCGCCTCTGCGCCTCTGCGCCTCTGCGCGAACCTAATCAATCGCCGTTCCCGGCAACCCGGCCCGATCGATTGGCCCTGCCCTCGCCCGGTTCGACCGGCGGCCGGACGCGAGGCGATGACTTCAGTGGTGCGGTCGCGCTCGGAGCCGAGCTATTTTGGTTCGCGCAGAGGCGCGGAGGACGCAGAGGGGACGCGGAGAATGGCGACGTCGGTCGTTCCCTAAGAATCGAGGCGTCGCCCCAGCGAAAGCTGGGGCCTTTGTGATCCGTAGCGCGCCATGGGCTCAAGGCCCCAGCTTTCGCTGGGGCGACGAGCGAACCTAAGGCAAGCGACTCCCTCCGCGCCTCCGCGCCTCCGCGCCTCCGCGCGAACCCCATCGACCGCCGCTCCCCCAGGCGCCCATGAAACAAAAGCCGCTCCAACCCCCGCCTTGACGCGTCCCGCCCCCCGCGCCACTAGCGCGCATGGCCGATCTCGACCCCCATGGTTTCAAACGCCGCGGCGTGCTGTTCGTGCTTTCCTCGCCCTCGGGCGCGGGCAAATCCACGATCGCGCGCATGTTGCTCGAGGAAGAGCCCAATCTCGCCATGTCGGTCTCGGCGACCACGCGGCCGATCCGCCCGGGCGAGCAGGACGGCGTCGATTATCACTTCGTCGCGCTCGATCGCTTCCGGGCGATGGTCGCCGCCAACGAATTTCTCGAATGGGCGCATGTCTTCGGCCATCGCTACGGCACGCCGCGCGCGCAGGTCGAGGCGATGCTGAGCCAGGGCAAGGACGTGCTGTTCGACATCGATTGGCAGGGCGCGCAGCAATTGTTCCAGATCGCCGGCGGCGACGTGGTGCGCGTGTTCATCCTGCCGCCCTCGATGGAGGAATTGCGTGAGCGGCTCGAACGCCGCGCGACCGACGCGCCCGATGTGATCGACGCGCGCATGCAACGCGCCGCCGCCGAAATCAGCCATTGGGACGGCTATGACTATGTGCTCGTCAACGATGACGTGCAGGCCTGTTACGCGCAAGTGAAGCAGATCCTCGCGGCCGAGCGTCACAAACGCTCGCGCCAAACCGGGCTGATCGGCTTCGTGCGCCATTTGATGAAGCGCGGTGAACAGGGGTAGAGCCGCGCCCGTTCGCCATGATCCACGTCGCCCGGGCGAAAGCCGGGGCTTGGCTTTCTGCTTTTACGGTCGCAAGGCAGCCCATTCCGGGATCAAGTCCGGGGCGACGATCGAGTTTAAACGGATGCCTGGCTACCCCAACAGCGCCAAGAACCGCACCGCCGTCTCATAATCGCGCCGCCGCCCGGCGCGCGCCTGGAGCGCGAGGTCGTCGTCGCCCCATTGCTCGGCCTGCCATTCCTCGTCGATCGTCGCCGCGAGCCAGAGCTGCTCGGCCCCCGCCGCCCGGTGCGCGAGCGCGAGCGCGCCGACCAAGGTGCCGGTGATCGTCACGATCGGCGAGAGCGCGGCGAGCGCGAAGGGCGGGTGCGCGCCGAGCGCCTCGGCCAACCGCGCGACCGTTTCGGCGGGTTGCGCGCGGTGCATCACCCCCGTCGTCACGACGAAATCGACCCCGAACGCGCCGCGCGCCCAATCGAGCATCGGGTCCCACGCCGCCCGCTGGCGCGCGACGAGCTCGGCCGGCCCTTCGGCGCGGTAATAGAGCAAATCGCTCTCGCCATAGACGGCGAGGCCGGCGGCGAACGTCGCCGGATCGGGCGCCACGCGATCGATCGCGGCATTGGCGAGCCCGGTGAGCGGCATCGCGCGCGGATCGAGCGTCTCGCCCACCCCCGCCCACTCGGCGGCCACCGCCTCGGCGAGCGCCGCGCTCGGCAACACCAGCGGCGCGCGGCCGGGGGTATGAACGGGCTTGCCATCGAGCCGGACGCCGCGCTCCGCCACCTCGACCGTCCGCCAGAACCGCTTCATTCCTTGCTCCGCCAGCGCCGGGCGAGCGCGCGCGGCACCACCGCCCCCGTCCACAACGCCGCCAACACCAAGGCGATGCCGAGTAATTTAGCCGGCGTCGCCTCGGCCCGCGCCACCAGCACGACGCCGAACGCCGCCCCCAGAAAGCCGGCCGATTGGACGAGCGCGATCAGAAAGAAGCGCCCGCGCGCGGGATCGCTCATGCGAGCAGCGCCCGCAGCTCGGCGGCATCCTCGGCGACCACGCTCGCCCCCGCCGCGATCAATTCGTCCGCCGGGTGATAGCCCCAGCCGACCCCGATCGCGCGGACCCCCGCGTTCACCGCCATCGCCATGTCGAAGCTGGTGTCGCCAATCATCACCGCGTCGCGCGCCATGACCCCCGCCTCGGCGAGCGCGGCCTCGAGCATCGCCGGATGCGGCTTGCTCGGGTGGCGATCGGCGGTTTGGAGCGTCGCGAACAAGGGCGCGATCGCGTGATGCGCGAGGATATGCGCGAGCCCGCGATCCGATTTGCCCGTCGCCACCCCCAGCCGCCAGCCGTCCCCCGCGAGCGCGGCGAGCAGCTCGGCGATGCCGGGATAAAGCGGCTCGGCGCCCATCGTGCCGGCGGCGCGCAGCGCGAAAAAGGCGGCGCGATAGCGATCGGCGAGCGCGGCATGGCGCGCGGGGGTCGCCTCGGGCAGCAGCTGGCGCACCGCCTCGCCGATGCTGAGGCCGACGATCCGCCGCACCTCGGCGCGCGGCGGCGGCGGCAGGCCTTCTTCGGTGAACGCCCGCTCCATCGCCGCGCCGATATGGTGCTGGCTGTCGACGAGCGTGCCGTCGCAATCGAAAATGGCGAGACGAAGCATCGCTCGGGCTTAGCCAGCGGCGGCGGGCTTGCAAAGCCTGGCGCGGGGCGCGCGCGCGCCCTTATATCGGCGCATGCCGACGCGCGCGGAGGGGGGATAATGGCCGGCAAGCTGCGCCGCCGCGCGGTGGTCGCGGCGATGGAAGCCGCCGAGGCGGCGCGCGTGGTGGTGCGCGACTGCGCCTTGTGCGAACGACCGCTCGGCAAGCACGCCGAATGGCATCATGTGCGCCCGAAGAGCGAGGGCGGCAAGGAAACGGTGCCGCTCCACCCGATCTGCCACCGCGCGATCCACGCGAGCCTCAGCAATGCCGAGATCGCGCGCCGCTATCCCGATATGGCGGCGCTGCGCGCGCAACCCGAAATCGCGCGCTTCTTGGCTTGGGTGACGGGCAAGCATCCCGATTTTCACGCGCCGACGCGGGCGGCGAAGCGCGATGAGCGAGCCGGCGCTGCCCCGCCGGCCCGAAAAGGTCAGCGGGTTCGGTGATGCGCGGGTGCGGGGCGTTTCGGTTCGCGCGGAGGCGCAGAGGCGCGGAGAAGATGGGTTCACGCGGAGACGCGCAGGGATCGACGAAAACGAACGCCATCAAAGACGAACGCCCATAGGCGTCGCCCCAGCGAAAGCTGGGGCCTCCAGCAACCGGGGCGCGCCGGTTCATGAAGGCCCCAGCTTGCGCTGGGGCGACGGTGAATGACCAAAGGGCCGCGCCCTTCGGACCCGCCTATTCGTGTCTCCACGCCTCCCTTCACTTCCTCCGCGCCTCCGCGCGAACCAAAAACCTCCGCGCCTCCGCGCGACCCAAAAAGAAAAAGGCCGGGAGCCAACGCCCCCGGCCTCTTCCTTAAGCGCGAAGCGAAAAGGACTTAGAAGTCCATCCCGCCCATGCCGCCCGGCATCGCCGGCGCGGCCGGCTTGTCTTCGGGCAGTTCGGCGATCGTCGCTTCGGTGGTGATCAGCAGCCCGGCGACCGAAGCCGCGTTCTGCAGCGCGGTGCGCACCACCTTGGTCGGATCGATCACGCCGGCGGCGACCAGATTCTCATACTGATCGGTCGCGGCGTTGAAGCCGAACTCGGCGTCGCTCTGGTCGAGCAGCTTGCCCGAGACGACCGCGCCGTCATGGCCGGCGTTCGCCGCGATCTGGCGGACGAGCGAGGTCAGCGCGCGGCGGACGATGTCGATGCCGCGGGTCTGGTCTTCGTTCGCGCCGGTCAGGCCGTCGAGCGCCTTGGTCGCATAGAGCAGCGCCGTGCCGCCGCCGGGGACGATGCCTTCTTCGACGGCCGCGCGGGTGGCGTGCAGCGCGTCGTCGACGCGGTCCTTGCGCTCCTTCACTTCGACCTCGGTCGCGCCGCCGACCTTGATCACCGCCACGCCGCCGGCGAGCTTGGCCAGGCGCTCCTGAAGCTTCTCGCGGTCATAATCGCTGGTGGTGACGTCGATCTGCTGGCGGATCTGCTCGGTGCGCGCCTTGATCGCCTCGGGGTCGCCCGCGCCATCGACGATCGTGGTATTGTCCTTGTCGATGGTGACGCGCTTGGCCTGGCCGAGCATGCCGAGCGTGACGCTCTCGAGCTTGATGCCCAGATCTTCCGAGATCATCTCGCCCTTGGTCAGGACGGCGATGTCCTCGAGCATCGCCTTGCGGCGATCGCCGAAGCCCGGCGCCTTGACGGCGGCGACCTTCAGCCCGCCGCGCAGCTTGTTGACGACGAGCGTCGCGAGCGCTTCGCCCTCGATGTCCTCGGCGATGATCAGCAGCGGACGGCCCGACTGCACCACCGCTTCGAGGATCGGCAGCATCGACTGCAGGTTCGACAGCTTCTTCTCGTGGATCAGGATATACGGGTCGGTGAGTTCGACCTGCATCTTTTCCGGATTGGTGATGAAATAGGGCGAGAGATAGCCACGGTCGAACTGCATGCCCTCGACGACGTCGAGTTCGAATTCGAGGCCCTTGGCCTCTTCGACGGTGATGACGCCTTCCTTGCCGACCTTTTCCATCGCCTCGGCGATCTTCTCGCCGACCTCACGGTCGCCGTTCGCCGAGATGATGCCGACCTGGGCGATTTCCTGCGAACCGGTGACCGCCTTCGAGCGCGCCTTCACGTCCTCGACCACCTTGGTGACCGCGAGATCGATGCCGCGCTTCAGGTCCATCGGATTCATGCCGGCCGCGACCGACTTCATGCCTTCGCGCACGATCGCCTGGGCGAGCACGGTCGCGGTGGTGGTGCCGTCGCCGGCGGCGTCATTGGTCTTCGAGGCGACCTCGCGGACCATCTGCGCGCCCATATTCTCGAACTTGTCCTTCAGTTCGATTTCCTTGGCGACCGTCACGCCGTCCTTGGTGATGCGCGGCGCGCCGAACGACTTGTCGATCACGACGTTGCGGCCCTTGGGGCCGAGCGTGACCTTCACCGCATCGGCGAGAATGTCGACGCCGCGCAGAATGCGCTCGCGGGCGTCGCGCGAAAATTTCACGTCCTTGGCTGCCATGTTCCTAATTCCTCTGTCTCGTCACCCCCGCGCGAGCGGGGGTCTCGTGGTTGCGGGGAGATGCCGGCTTTCGCCGGCATGACGCATGGGTCGAACGGCTTAGCCGACGATCCCGAGAATGTCCGATTCCTTCATGATCAACAGGTCTTCCCCGTTGATCTTGACTTCGGTGCCCGACCATTTGCCGAACAGGATGCGGTCGCCCGCCTTCACGTCGAGCGGGGTCACGCTGCCGTCTTCGCCCTTGGCGCCATTGCCGGCGGCGACGACTTCGCCTTCCTGCGGCTTTTCCTTGGCGGTGTCGGGAATGATGATGCCGCCGGCGGTCTTTTCTTCGGCCTCGACGCGGCGAACGAGCACGCGATCGTGCAACGGACGAAAGTTCATGCGCTCCATCCTCTATAGGGTTAGGTTGACGAGCTCTTAGCACTCACCGAACGCGAGTGCTAACGGGCGCGATATGCCGTAACGGTCGTCGAACGTCAAGCCGGCGGCGATGAGTGGATGGGTATGGCTCGACCAAATGCGGGCAGCAGATGCGCGGCTTGGCGGTTCGTGCTATTCGGCCCGAATGGCAACCATGCGCCCTCTCGATCCTGCTTGTCGCAAGATGACCGTCCAGGAATTTTTGGATGCCGATCTCGGCGACGCGAAGGCCGAGCTCGTCGACGGCGTGATCTTCATGATGGCCGGTGGCAGTGCGCAACATGCCGCGATCGCCACCAATCTGATCGCCCTTCTGCGTACGCGCCTGCGTGGCCAAGGCTGTCGGCCTTATGGCTCTGATCTCGCGGTGCAAACGGGTGATTTCTCGATCCGTTTTCCCGATGTCAGCGTTTATTGCGGCACCCGGCCGCGCGATCCATCGGCAAAGTTGATCGGCGATCCGGTGGTGTTGTTCGAAATACTCTCGCCGTCGACCGCGGCCCTCGACCAGCGCGATAAGCTGCCCGAGTACCGGGCGCTGGAAGGTGTCCAGACGATCGTGCTCATCGATCCCGAACGCCAGCGCTGCCGCCTCGTCGAGCGCACCGGCCCCGAGGCGTGGCGCGACGCCTGGCTCCCCGAAGGCGCCGATCTGCCGATCGCCGCGCTCGACGTGACGCTCCCGCATGGCGAGATTTTCGCGCTCGATTGATCCGCCGTCTTGTCCGCCTAAGACGCCCGCTTGCCTCGCGGGGCGCGCCCGGCTAGCTCTTCATCGACGGAATAGGGGATCATGCCGTGAAATTGGTGCGGGGCGCGTGGAAATTACTGGTCGGCATCAAGGACGCCTTGGTGCTGATCGCGATGCTGCTGTTCTTCGGCGGTTTGTTCGCGGCGCTCGCGCTGCGCCCCAATCCGGCGGCGATCAAGGACGGCGCGCTGGTGATCGCGCTCGCGGGTCCGCTGGTCGAACAGCCCGCCGCGGCCAATTTCAGCTTCGGCCCCGGCGGCCCGCGCGAGCTGCGGCTGCGCGACGTCGTCCGCGCGATCCGCGCCGCCAAGGACGATGCGCGGGTGAAAGCGCTGGTGCTCGACCTCGATTCGTTCGGCGGCAGCCTCCCCGCCGCGCTCAACGAAGTGGGCGACGCGGTCGCGACCGTGCGCAAGAGCGGCAAGCCCGTCCTCGCCTACGCCACCGCCTATAGCGACGCGAGCTACCGGATCGCCGCGCAAGCGAGCGAGATCTGGATGCACCCGATGGGCGGCACGCTGTTCAGCGGCCCCGGCGGCTCGCGGCTCTATTACAAGGGCCTGCTCGACAAATTGGGGGTGACGGTCCACGTCTACCGCGTCGGCAAGTTCAAATCCTTCATCGAACCCTATGTCCGCGCCGATCAATCGCCCGAGGCGCGCGAGAATAGCGTCGCGCTTTATACCGCGCTCACCAATGATTGGCGCCAGCGCGTCGGCCAGGCACGCCCCAAGGCGCAGGCCGCCGCGTTCCTCGACCAGGGCACGCAGCGCGTGCTCGCCGCGGGCGGCGACATCGCCGCCGCCAATCGCGCGGCGGGGCTGATCGACCGTTTCGGTGACCGGCTCGCCTTCAACGCGCGCGTCGCCGAAATCGCGGGCGCGGCGCCGGCGGGCAAGGGCGCGGCGTTCAAGCGCATCGCTTATCGCGACTTCCTCGCCGCGCACCCGCTGCCGACGGGCGGCGACGCGATCGGCGTGCTGACGGTCGCGGGCGACATCGTCGATGGCAAGGCCGATGCCGGCACCGCCGGCGGCGACACGATCGCGCGGCTGCTGATGGACGGGCTCGAGACCAAGAAGCTCAAGGCGCTGGTGGTGCGCGTCGATTCGCCCGGCGGCTCGGCGCTCGCCTCCGAAGTGATCCGCGGCGCGATCCTGCGCGCCAAGGCCAAGGGGCTGCCGGTGGTCGTCTCGATGGGCGGGGTCGCCGCCTCGGGGGGCTATTGGGTGTCGACGGCGGGCGACACGATCTTCGCCGAGCCGACGACGATCACCGGCTCGATCGGCATTTTCGGCGTGGTGCCGACGCTGGAAAAGAGCCTCGCCAAGATCGGCATCACCACCGACGGCGTGCGCACCACCCCGCTTTCGGGCCAGCCCGATCTGGCGGGCGGCTTCACCCCGGAGATTGACGCGCTGTTCCAATCGGGGATCGAACATGGCTATCGGCAATTCCTGGAGCGCGTCGCCAAGGCGCGCGGCAAGACCGTCGCGCAAGTCGACGAGATCGCGCAAGGCCGGGTGTGGGACGGCGGCACCGCGCGCCAGATCGGCCTCGTTGATCGCTTCGGCGGCCTCGACGAGGCGATCGCCGAGGCCGCGCGCCGCGCCAAGCTCGACCCCGCCAAGGTCCATGCGGAATATCTCGAAAAGAAACCCGATTGGTGGGCCGAATTCTTCAATAGCTTCGCGCGCAAAAATGATGAGGATGAGGCGAGTGGGGGCGATGCCTATGCGCTGATCACCGCCGAGCGGCGCGCCTTGTTCTTCCGCGCGGTGAGCGACGCGCGGCGGCTCGCCACGGGGGCGAGCGTGCAGGCGCGTTGCCTGGAATGCGCCGCGCTCGCGCCGGCGCGGATCGACGAGGGGGACCGCAAGCTGATGGCACTGATTTTCGCCAAAGCCGCCTTATGATCGCGATCCGCCCGGCGACCGAGGCCGATGCGTCGGCGATCGCCGCCATCTATGCCCCTTTCGTGCTCGGCGGCACCGTCTCGTTCGAAACCGAGGCGCCTTCGGCCGACAGCATGTGCCGGCGGATGCACGCCTGGCGCGGCTATTATCCCTGGCTGGTCGCGACCAGCGGCGAGGAAGCGGGCGCGGGCGTGCTCGGCTATGCCTATGCCGGCCAATGGCGCGATCGCCCGGCCTATCGCTATGTGGTGGAGACCTCGATCTACACCGCCGGCCCCTTGCAGCGCACCGGCGCCGGGCGGCTGCTCTACGAAGCGCTGATCGATACGCTGCGCGCGCAGGGCTTCACCCAGGCGATCGCGGTGCTCTCGCTCCCCAACGAGGGCGCGATCCAGCTCCACGAATCGGTCGGCTTCCGCCGCACCGGCATGTACCGCGAGATCGGCTATAAACAGGGCCAATGGCTCGACATCGGCTTTTGGCAATGCGCGCTCAACGCCTCGACCGTGCCGCCGACCGAGCCCAAGCCGTTCAGCGAAGTGGGCGTGGTGCGCGGCTGAGGCGCGGGTGAGGCGAACGCGGCCGAGCCGCGCGGGAGAGGAAGACGATGGCGCGCTCGATCCTGGTTTTCTACGGTTCCTACCGCCGCGACCGGCAGGGGATTCGCCTGGCCGACTATATCGTCCGCCAGCTCGGCGCGCGCGGCGAGGCCGCCGAGTTGATCGACGCGCGCGCGGTCGATCTGCCGATGCTCGACCGGATGCACAAGGAATATGCCCCCGGCGAAGCGCCCGAGGCGATGGCCGCGCTCGCCGCGAAAATCCGCGCGGCGGACGGCTTCGTCTTCGTGACTGGCGAATATAATTGGGGCATTCCGCCGGGGTTGAAGAACCTGACCGACCATTTTCTGGAAGAATGGTTCTGGCGCCCCGCCGCGATCGCGAGCTATTCGGCCGGGCGCTATGCGGGTGTGCGCGCGATGATCGCGCTGCACCCGGTGCTCTCCGAAATGGGGATGGTGGTGATCTCCAGCACGCTCGCGGTCGGCGCGATCGGCCAGGCGCTCAGCGAAGACGGCGTGCCCCAGGGCGACGGCGGCGCGGCGCTCGAAGCGAGCTTCCCGCGCTTCGCCGACGATCTCGCCTGGTGGGCGGATGCGGCGAAGGCGCAGCGCGAGAAGGTCAAGCCGCCTTATTGAGCCCGACGGCATTGAGTCAGACGGCGATCCTGAACATCCTCGTCACCCCGGGCTCGACCCGGGGTCCCGCTTTTCTTCTCGCCGCGCCAAGGCAGCGGGACCCCGGGTCAAGCCCGGGGTGACGATTTGGCTGGTGCAACGTCAGTCCCGGCCGGATCGGGCCAAGGTCGCCAGCACGAACGCAAGCCGGTTTGCGACGGCTGATCGCGCTCACCCCCGCGCGCCATAAGCCGGCAGCGCCAGCCGCCAGCGGATCGCCGCCGCGCGCAAGCCGAAGCCCGCCAGCGCCGCGATTCCCGCCGCCAGCGCGATCGGCAGGCCGAGCGCCACCAGCAGCACGTGCAACCCGGCGGCGAGCGCGGCGGCGGTCACGTAAAGCTCGGGGCGCATCAGGATCGAGGGCTCGCCCGCCAGCACGTCGCGGATGATGCCGCCGACGCTCGCGGTGATCACCCCCATCACCACCGCCGGCACCGCGGGCACGCCGAACGACAAGGCCTTTTGCGCGCCATACACCGCATAAGCCGCGAGCCCCAGCGCGTCGAACCAGACGAGCGCGGTCGCCGACCACCAGCGCGTCGGCGTCAGATAAATCGCGAAAGCAACCGCCAGGCACACCGCCGCCGCCCGCGCGTCCTGCACCCAGAACACCGGCGCGCCGATCAGCAGATCGCGCAGCGTGCCGCCCCCCACCCCCGTGATCAGCGCGAAGAAGCACGAGGTCACGATCGTCTGCCCGCGATCGGCGGCGCGCAAGGCGCCCGAGGCGGCGAATACCCCCAGCCCCGCCAAATCGAGGAGCGGCCCGACGGATTGGGTGAAAGCGGCGAGCGGGGCGGGCAGCATGGCGATGTTCTGCCGCTCTTTTCTTTAACGCCCAAGACCCTATATCTGGGGACTGCCGGTTCGTCCGGCTATGGCGATAAACTGCGGCGTGAAATAGACGCAGCGGACCCGGGGGCAGTACCCGGCGGCTCCACCAAAACCGCTCGCGCCGCGAGCGGCTCTGACGGGGCCGAACCAGGATCGACGTGTGTTGAAAGGCGCTGTTTTCGCTCGGAATGGGACCACCGCAACGGCCCATCACACAAGTGCCAACGATAACGAGGCGCTCGCGATTGCGGCCTAACCCAAGACCTCACGGTCTAGGTTAGATTGACAAAAGCGCGGTTCGGGCCGCACCGGGCAACAGAAGCGGATTCCGGCGGTACGGGGAGCACCGAGCAACAGAAGCTCCCCACTCTTGCGGCGCGCGCCGGGCCGGCGCATGGGCGAGCAATGCCGACCATCGCGCTGTTATTGCTATCGAATCTCTTCATGACCACGGCCTGGTATTGGCATTTGAAGGCCGGCGCCGGTGTGCCGATCGCGCGCGTGATCGCGATCAGCTGGGGGCTCGCGCTGTTCGAATATTGCCTCGCGGTGCCGGCGAATCGCCTGGGCTATGCGGCGGGCTGGAGCGCGGCACAGCTCAAGATCACCCAGGAAGCGATTTCGTTGCTCGTCTTCGCCGGCTTCGCGGTGCTGGTGCTCGGCGAGCCGCTCGGCTGGCGGCAGGCGGCGGCCTTTATGCTGATTCTCGCCGCCGTCGCGCTGTTGGCGTGGCGGTAAACCGCAAGATTTCGCGCGGGGTCGTCCCAAGGTTACGTAACGCAACCGTACAGAGTATTCCACCGAACGATCGTTACAGAAGCAAGCACGCTGCCCCATCTGGCGGTTGCACCCGCAACAACCAAGGACATCGTCATGCTGATCTATCTCACCTACACCGCCTTGCTGGCCGGGCTTGCGTTCATGCCGCAAGTGCTCGACCGTGTGTTCACCGCCGGCCTGTTCAAGGGCCTCGCCAATGAAATGAGCAATCGCGAGCATCCGCTCGCCGCCTCGGCCTTTGGCGAGCGCGCCGGCCGCGCCGCCGCCAATTGGGCGCAATTCTTCCCGCCCTTCGCCGTGCTCGCGCTGATCGCGGCGACGCTTCATCCCGGCGCCGCGACCGCCGCGACGATCGCGCTCGTCTTCTTCGTCGCCCGCCTGGCGTTCACCGTGCTTTACTGGCTCGGCGTCCCGGTGCTGCGCACCGCCGCTTTCTACACTGGCGTCGGCGCGACCGTGGCGATGGGCCTGCTCGACCTCGGCCTGATCGCCTGAGCTAGCGACTTGCCGCCCGTCATGACCGGCGTCCGGCGCGATCCGCCGGGCGCCGCCATGGCATTGCCGCTCAAGTCCCTCGATTCGCGACGCACCGGCTTTTCAGGCGACGCGCTCTTGCTTTAGGCAGGCGCGATGAACCCGGTTTACGCCAAGCTCGGCACCACGATCTTCGAGGCCATGTCGGCGCGCGCGCGGGAGACCGGCGCGGTCAATCTCGGCCAAGGCTTTCCCGATGGGCGCGGGCCGGACGACGTGCTCCAGGCCGCCGCCGACGCGCTGCTCACGGGATCGAACCAATATCCGCCGATGCTCGGGTTGCCCGCGCTGCGCGAGGCGGTCGCGGCGCATTACGCCGCCCATCAGGGCCTCGATCTCGACCCCCAGGAAGTGATCGTCACCTCGGGCGCGACCGAGGCGCTCGCCGCCGCCTTGCTCGCGCTGGTATCGCCGGGCGACGAAGTCATCCTGTTCCAGCCGATGTACGACGCCTATCTGCCGCTCGTCGAGCGCGCGGGGGGCGTCGCGCGCTTCGTTCGGCTCGAGCCGCCCGAATGGCGCATCACCCGCGAAGCGCTGGACGCCGCCGCGAGCCCGCGCACCCGGCTGATCCTGTTCAACGATCCCTTGAACCCCAGCGCGAGCGTGGCGAGCGCCGAGGAGCGGCGGCTGCTCGCCGAATTTTGCCAGGAACGCGATCTGATCGCGATCTGTGACGAGGTTTGGGAACATGTCCGCTTCGACGGCGCGCCCCACGCCTCGCTGATGGCCGAGCCGGGGATGCGGCGGCGCACGGTGAAGATCGGATCGGCGGGGAAGATTTTCTCGCTCACCGGCTGGAAGGTGGGCTGGATGTGCGCCGATCCCGCGCTCGGCGGCGTGCTCGCCAAGGCGCATCAATTCCTCACCTTCACCACGCCGCCCAATCTCCAGGCGGCGGCCGCCTATGGGCTGGGCAAGGGCGCGGCCTATTTCGAGGACATGCGCGCCGATTTCGCGCGCGCGCGATCGGCTCGCGACGGGGCTCGGCGCGCGCGGCTATCGGGTGCTGCCGAGCCAGGGCACTTATTTCCTCTCGATCGATCTCACGTGCAGCGGCATCGCGATGGACGACGTCAGCTATTGCCGCTGGCTGGTCGACGTCGCGGGGGTGGCGGCGATCCCGGTCTCGGCCTTTTACGCGCAAGACCCGGTAACGCGGGTGGTGCGGCTGTGCTTCGCCAAGCAGGATATGACGATCGACGCGGCGTTGGCGCGGTTCGATCGGCGGCCTTGAGGGGTTTGGGGTTTGCGCTGAGGTGGCTGATGTCCATGCGCGTTGCGGGCGTTGATTTTGCTCACACGAAGCCACGAAGACACGAAGAAGAAGGCGCTATTTATGGCCGTCGGCTCTCCACTGTCGTCGTTCCCGCGAAAGCGGGAATATAATCTTTGAAGCTTCGCGGCTTAGCGTCTTCGCGTGAGCAAAAATCGACCGTCGCTCCCCGGCGCAACGGCGCGCTTGGCTCTCGAATCGCTCAGCAGCATCCGCCACCCCGAATGGATTCCCGCTTCCGCGGGAATGACGGCGCGGGGCGTAGGCGCGCGCTTTCTGCCTTCTTCGTGTCTTCGTGGCTTCGTGCGAGCAAAAATCGACCGTCGCTCCCCGGAGCAACGGCGCGCTTGGCTGTCGAACCGCTCAACGGCATCCGCCAGCCCGAATGGATTCCCGCTTTCGCGGGAATGACGGCGTGATGGGAGCGCTGCACACTTACTGCCTTCTTCGTGTCTTCGTGGCTTCGTGTGAGCCAAAAAGCCTCACCGAAACCACCGCCGCGCGACGAAAAACAACGTAATCGCCGCCGCGATGGCGAGGCACACCAGCACCACCCCGTCGAACGCCCAGGGCTTGTCGGCATAGGGGATGCCCTTCACGTTCATCCCCAAGAGCCCGGTCAAGAAAGTGAGCGGCAGGAAGATCATCGCGACGATCGCGATCACCAGCGCGCGCGCGTCGATCTGTTCGGCGCGCAAATCGGTGAGCGCTTCGTGGGTGAGCGCCGATCGCTCGCGAATCGCCTCCAGTTCCTCGGCCATGCGCGCGGCGCGATCGGCGGCGGCCGCGAGGTGGAGCCGATCGTCGTCGCGCAGCCAGCCGACCGGCAGCGACGCGAGCTTTTCGAGCGCGGCGCGCTGCGGGCTCAGGAAGCGGCGATAGCCGATCGCCTGGCTGCGCACGCGCGTCACCGTGCGGCGCAACTCGAACACCCAAGCGGGATCGAGCTGCGCTTCGCAATCGTCGAGCTCATCGCCCAGATCGGCGACCTCGGGATCGAGCTCTTCGGTGATCGCGACCGCGAATTCGGCGATCAGGTCGCCCGGATCATGCACCTTGCCCGCCGCGACCAGATCGCACACCAATTTCACCGCGGTGAGCGGGCGGCGCGTGACCGAGATCACCCGCCCCTCGGTCGCCCAGATGCGCACCGAGGCGAGCGGATCGGACATCGGCATCGCATCGTCCGATCGTCCGCGCAAATTGAGGAAAGCGCCCTCGCCGATCTGGTCGCAGCGCGGGCGGGTTTCGGCGGCGATCAGCGGCTCGACGATATAATCGGGCAGCCCCGCCTGGCCGGCGAGCCAGGCTTCGGCCTCGTCGTTCGAGCTGGTGAGGTGGATCCACACCAGCTCGCCTTGCGCGCCGAGCGCTTCGTGCGGCGACGGGCGCGAGATCGTGGCGCCCGAGACGCAGAAGGCGAAGCCGCTCATGGCGCGAAATCGACGAACACCGAGAGGCCCGGCAGGTCGTTATCGGGCGGGGCATCGGCGAGGATGCGCTCGGCATCGGCGCGCGCGCGGTCGAGGATCGCGCTGGGCACGGCGGCGGTGTGATAAACGCGATCGGCGAGCGCCAAATGACGCGCGCGGCGCAGGGTGAGGTCGTCGGGGTCGGGCGAAGTCAACCGCATCACGAACAGGTCTCGCCCCGGCCCCGCGACATAATCGTCGAGCCAGAAATCGACATCGGCCTCGATCCCGAGCGGATCGAGCTGGCCACCGGGGGAGAGCGCCAAGCCGAGCGCGCGGCGGCGTTCGCCGGGATCGGGAAAGCGCGCGCGCAGCTTCGCGCGCGCCCCGGCGAGTTGGTCGGCGAGCTTGCCGAGCGTGGTGGGCAGCAGCGCCTCGAGCCGCTGGCGCAACGCCGCGGCGAGCCCCGCCGAGGCGCCGCCGGTGCCGATCGCGACCAGCACCGGCGCGCGGTCGACGATCGCGGGGAGCGTGAAATCGCACAGGGCCGGGCGATCAACGACGTTCACCAACAGGCCTCGCGCCTTGAGCGCCGCCGCCGCCGCTTCGGCCTCGGCTTCGTCCTCGATCGCGACGATCGCCAGCCGCGCGCTCGCGCTCGCTTGCACGATCACCGCGCCGGCGCGTTCGAGCAGGCGGCGCTTGGCCTCGGCCGCCTCGCCCGCGCCGAGCAGCACCACCTCGCGGCCCGCGAGCCGCACGAAAATCGGCAGGCTGTGGAGGCTCATAGCCATTCGGGCACGCGTTCGGCGGCGAGGATCGTCGCGGGCGCGATGCGATCGGCGACCACGGCGTAGCGATCGCCCGACACCAGCACTTCGGGCACCAGCGCCCGGCTGTTATAGGTCGAGGCCATCGTCGCGCCATAAGCCCCGGCGGTGCGGAACACCGCCAGATCGCCGCGCGAAACCGAGTCGATCGCGCGCGCGACGGCGAAAGTATCGCCGCTTTCGCACACCGGCCCGGCGATATTGGCGGTCATCCGCTCGCCACGGGGCGTGACGGCGGCGAAGTCGTGCCAGGCGTCATAGAGCGCGGGGCGGGCGAGGTCGTTCATCGCCGCGTCGACGATGACATGGGGGTGAACCGCGCCGGGCTTCACCCACAGCACGCGGGTGAGCAGCACCCCGGCATTGCCGACGATCACCCGCCCGGGCTCGAACATCAGCGTCACGCCCCAGTCGGCTGTCACGCGCGCGACCATCGCGCCCAGTTCGGCCGGGCTCGGATAGGCGTCGCCCGCGCGATAGGGGACGCCGAGCCCGCCGCCCAGATCGACATGGGTGACCGCATGCCCCTCGCCGCGCAGCTCGGCGACGAGCGCGCCGATGCGGGCGTATGCCGCCTCGAGCGGCTCCAGCGTCTGCAACTGGCTGCCGATATGGATCGCCACCCCGCGCAAATTGAGCCCCGGCCGCCCGGCGAGCCGCGCGAAGATCGCGCTCGCCTGATCGATCGGCACGCCGAATTTATTCTCGGCCTTGCCGGTCGAGATCTTGGCGTGGGTGCGGGCGTCGATATCGGGGTTCACGCGCAGCACCGCCTGCGCCACCTGCCCGCGCGCGGCGGCGAGCTCGGCGAGCACCGCGCCTTCTTCCTCCAGCTCGATATTGAACTGGCCGATGCCGGCGGCGAGCCCCGCCTCCAGCTCGTCGAACCGCTTGCCGACGCCCGAGAAGACGATGTCCTCGGGCTTCATCCCCGCCGCGAGCGCGCGCGCGAGTTCGCCGCCCGAGACGATATCGGCGCCATAGCCCGCCTTCGCCAGCACGCGCAGCACCGCGAGATTGGGGTTGGCCTTAACCGCGAACGCCAGATGCGCGCCCGGCACCGCGCTCAGCCCGGCGCGGAACACCTCGGCATGGCGCTCGAGCGTGGCGGTCGAATAGACATAGACGGGTGTGCCGACCTCTTCGGCGATGCGCGCGAGGGGGACTTGCTCGCACCACAGCGCGCCGTCGCGATAAGTGAAGTGATCCACGATAGGAGTCCTAAGGCCGGCTGCTCGGCGCCCATCCTTCCCCTGCCCTCGCTGGGATAGAAACGCGGCAGGGGATGGCGTTGGGGAAGGCGAGCGTCATCAATTCGGCGTCATCAGTTGGGCGGCAGATCGAATTCGTCCTGCCGCCGCGCCTCGCTCGTCTTGAGCAATTCGTTCGAGCGCTGCGGGCGCGCTTGCGGCGAGGGGGTGAGGAGTTCGGCCGGGGTCGGCTGCGCGGCGGCGCCATAGGGCGCGACGGGCAGTGCCTTGCCCTCTTGCGGGCGTACGCCGTTGTTGGTGCCGCAGCCGGCGAGCGCGAGCGCGAGCGCGATCAGCGCGATGCGTTTCATCATCTCTCTCCCGCCTCCGCGCGGCGCGCCGCCTTGGCCGCCGCGATCGCCTCGCGCACCCGCGCGGGCGCGGTGCCACCGAAACTGGTGCGGCTCGCGACCGAGGCGTCGACGCTCAGCACCGCATAGACGCGGTCGTCGATCCGCGAGTCAATGGCTTGAAGCATCGCCAAATCGAGCTGATCGAGCCGCACGCCCAGTTCCTCGGCGCGTTTCACGGCGCGGCCCGTGACGTGATGCGCCTCGCGGAAGGGCAGCCCGGCCTCGCGCACCAGCCAATCGGCGAGGTCGGTCGCGGTCGCATAGCCGCTTTCGGCGAGCGCGCGCATCCGATCGGTGCGGAAGGTGACGCTTTCGACCATCCCGGTCATCGCCGCGATCGAGAGGCCCAAAAGCTCGTGCGCCTCGAACACCGGCGGCTTATCGTCCTGCATGTCCTTGGAATAAGCGAGCGGCAGGCCCTTCATCGTCATCACCAGCGCCATCATGCACCCGGCGATGCGCCCGCTATGCCCGCGCACCAGTTCGGCCGCGTCCGGATTGCGCTTTTGCGGCATGATCGAGCTGCCGGTCGACCATTGATCGGAGAGCGCCACGAAGCCGAAGGGCTGCGACGCCCAGTTGATGAACTCCTCGGCCAGCCGCGAGAGGTGCAGCGAACACTGCGTCGCCGCCATCAGATAATCGAGCGCGAAATCGCGGTCCGACACCGAATCGAGCGAATTGCGCGTCGGGCCGTCGAAGCCGAGCGCGGCGGCGGTCGCATGGCGATCGATCGGAAAACCCGTGCCGGCGAGCGCGGCCGCGCCCAGCGGGCACGCATTGCCCCGCGCGCGCGCATCGGCGAAGCGGCTGCGGTCGCGCGCGATCATCTCGTGATAGGCCATCAGATGGTGGCCGAGCGTGACGGGCTGGGCGCTTTGCAAATGGGTGAAGCCGGGCATCACGCTTTCGGCATGGTCCTCGGCGCGCGCGATCAGCGCGTCCTGCAGCGCGCCGAGCGCGGCATCCACATCGTCGATCGCGTCGCGCACCCATAGCCGGAAATCGGTCGCGACCTGATCGTTGCGCGAGCGCGCGGTGTGGAGCCGCCCCGCCGCCGGCCCGATCCGATCGGCGAGCCGCGCTTCGGTGAGCATGTGAATGTCTTCGAGCGCCAGATCGTCGGGCACGCCCTGGGCTTCATACTCGGCGCCGACCGCCGCCAGCCCCGCGTCGATCGCGGCGGCATCCGCGGCGGCGATGATCCCCTGGCCGGCGAGCATCGCGGCGTGCGCCCGGCTCGCGCGCAGGTCCTGCCGCCACAGTCGCTTGTCGAAGGGGATCGAGGCGTTTATCTCGCGCATCACCGCGGCGGGTCCTTCGGCGAAGCGCCCGCCCCACATCGCGTTGGAGCTTTGCGTGTCGCGCTTGATCTTTCTTCTCCCGCTGGTGGTGCTGGCCGCGTGCGATAGGCAATCCGAGGCGGAGCCACAAGCACCCGAGGTGACGATCACCAATTCGGCGGAAATGCCCGCCGGCGCCAAGCCCGCCGCCAAGCTGCCCGCCGGCGCGATCGATCGCAGCCACAAGGGCCAGGGCCTGCCGACCTATGCCGCGCAGGACGCGAAGGGCGCTTATGTGCCGCTCAGCAATTTCATCGGCCGGCCGATGCTGCTCAACCTATGGGCGACCTGGTGCGCGCCGTGCGTGAAAGAACTCCCCCAGCTCGATACGCTCGCGGGCAAGGCGCCGGGGGGCCTGCGCGTGATCGCGGTGAGCCAGGATCTGGAGGGGCTCGCCAAGGTGAAACCCTTCCTCGAACAGAAGGGCATCAAGAACCTGCCCTTGCTTTACGACGATCAAGCGAAGATCAGCGGCGGCATGGGGGTCAATCTGCCGACGACGATCCTTTACGACAGCAAAGGCAATGAGGTGTGGCGCACTTCGGGCGAGCGCGATTGGACGAGCGCCGAAACGGCTAAATTGCTCGCCGAGGCGCGTTGAGCGGGCCGCCGCGCCCCGCTTTCACCGATGATCTCGGCGCCGCGCTCGCCGAGGCCGAACGTCTGTTGCGCCGCGCGGTGGTCGATCGCCACAGCCCGTGGCGCACGCTCCAACTCGCGAGCATCGCCACCGATGGCGCGCCCGACGTCCGCACGTTGGTGCTGCGCGGAGTCGATGCGCGCGCGCGGCGGCTGCGGCTCCACACCGATCGGCGCAGCGCCAAGATCGCCGAACTCACCGCCGATCCGCGCGTGATGCTCCATGGCTATGATCCGCGTGCCAAGCTGCAGCTGCGGCTGGCGGGGCGCGCGACGGTGCTGACGGGGGACGATTCGCGCGCGGCGTGGCTGGCGAGCAGCCGCCAGGCGCGCGCTTGCTATGCGATCAGCCCCGCGCCGGGCACGGTCGTCGAAACCCCGCCACCCGCGCCCGAACTCACCCCCGGCGCGCATGAGAATTTCGCGGTGCTGATCGTCCAATATCACAGCCTCGATTGGCTGTGGCTGAGCGCCGAAGGCCATCGCCGCGCGCGCTTCGATTGGGTGGACGAGACGCTTGAGGCGCGCTGGCTGGTGCCGTGAAGCGGTGCTCGCATCGGGAGCATCACCCGAACACCAAGCCTTGGGGGGAGGCAAGCTCCCCCCAAAGTTCGCGACAAGGTTAGCGCGGCGTGGGCGTGCCGCTCGGCGGCGTCGACGTGCCCGGCGACATCGTGCCGGTCGAAGTGCCGGTCGAGGTACCCGTCGAGCCGGTCGAGGTGCCGGGGCTCATCGAGCCATTGGCGTCGGGCGCGGTCGACGACGCGCCCTGGTCGCTGGTGCCGGTCGTGCCGGTCGTACCGGTCGAAGTGCCGGTCGACGTGCCGCGATCATTATAGGTGCCGCCCGAATCCGTCGTGCTCGAGCTGCTGCCGCGCTGACGCTTCGTCTTGCCGCGGCTGGGCTGCTGACCATCCTGCTGCATCATCGAATCGCCGCTCGCGCTGCCCGTGCTCGCGCCGGTCTGACCGGTCGTGCCCGTGCTGCCGGTGCTGCCCGTGCTGCCGGTCGTCTGCGCGACGGCGGTGCCGCCCAACAGGCCCGCGGCGGCCAGGGCGATGAGAAGTTGCTTACGCATCATGAGTCTCCTGTGAGATGAGCCACGCCATTCATCGGGAGTGACGGGTAAAGAACCGCGCGGCGCGGCGCTTTGTTCTTCGGCTCATCGCAAGAAAAAACGGCTCGTCGGTTGTAAATCTTAGATGAACGACGACGACAGCCGCCGTTCAGGTTAATCTGCAGCAATAGCGGCCGTAACGATCGCGGTCGTTACTCGGCGGCCAGTGCCTCGTCGGCGCGTTCCTGCGCCTGGCGGTTCCACATCTCGGCATAGAGCCCGCCCTGCCGCAGCAGCTGGGCATGGCTGCCGCGCTCGCGCACCCGCCCATCGTCGAGCACGACGATCTCGTCGGCGTCGACCACGGTGGAGAGGCGGTGCGCGATCACGATCGTCGTGCGCCGCGCGCTGATCGCCTCGAGCGTCGCCTGGATATCGGCCTCGGTGCGGCTGTCGAGCGCGCTCGTCGCCTCGTCGAGCACCAGGATCGGCGGGTTCTTGAGCAACGTGCGCGCGATCGCGACGCGCTGCTTCTCGCCGCCCGAAAGCTTCAGGCCGCGTTCGCCCACGCGCGCCTCATAGCCGCCGGGCTGGCGGGCGATGAAATCGGCGATCGCCGCCCCGCGCGCCGCCTCGGCGATCTCGGCCATCGCGGCGCCCTCGCGGCCATAGCCGATGTTGTAGCCGATCGTGTCGTTGAACAGCACCGTGTCCTGCGGCACGATCCCGATCGCGGCGCGCAGCGTTTCCTGCTGCACCTGGGCGATATCCTGCCCATCGATCGTGATCCGCCCCGCGCTCACCTCGTAGAAGCGGAAGAGCAACCGCGCGAGCGTCGATTTGCCCGCCCCCGATGGCCCCACCACCGCGAGCGTATGCCCGGCGGGCACGTCGAGATCGATGCCCTTCAAGATCGGCCGCGCCGGATCATAAGCGAAATGCACGCCCTCGAAGCGGACGTGCCCCGCGCGCACCACCAGCGGCGGCGCGCCGGGGGCGTCGCGGATTTCGGCGGGGGCGTCGATCAACTCGAACATCGCCGCCATGTCGACCACGCCCTGGCGCACGGTGCGATAGACCATGCCGAGCAGATCGAGCGGGCGGAACAATTGCGCGAGGAGCGTCGAGACGAGCACCACGCTCCCCGCGTCGAACCGGCCGCCCGCCCAGCCCCAAATCACGATCCCCAGCCCAATCGCCATCATCGCGTTGGTGATGAAGCTCTGCCCGATGTTGAGCCAGGCGAGCGAGCTTTCGTTCTTCACCGCCGCGCGCGCATAGGCCGCCATCGCCTTGTCGTAGCGCGCCGCCTCGCGCTTCTCGGCGTTGAAATATTTGACCGTCTCGAAGTTGAGCAGCGAATCGACCGCGTGCGCGACCGCGCCGGTATCGAGATCGTTGAGCTGCGCGCGCAAGGCGTTGCGCCAATCGGTGACGACGCGGGTGAACCAGATATAGGCCGCGACCATCACCAGCGTCGCGATCACCAGCCAGGCGCCGAAGCGGCTGCCGAAAATCTGCAAGACCAGCGCGAGTTCGAGCACGGTCGGCGCGATGTTGAACAACAGGAAATAGAGCATCGTATCGATGCTCTTGGTGCCGCGCTCGACCACCTTGGTCACCGCCCCGGTGCGGCGTTCGAGGTGGAAGCGCAGCGACAGTTGGTGGAGGTGGCGGAACACGTTCACCGCCAGCGCGCGGGTCGCTTCCTGGCCCACCCGCTCGAACACCGCGTTGCGCAAATTGTCGAACAACACGCTGCCGAAGCGCGCCGCCGCATAGCCGACCGCGAGCGCGGCGATCATCACCAACGCGCCGCGATTGCCCGCCGCCATGCCATCGACCACGCCCGCCAGCGCGAAGGGCGCGCCATAGACTTGCACCAGCTTCGAGGCGACCACGAGCAGCAGCGCGGCGACGATCCGCAGCCGCAGATCGGCCCGGTCGCGCGGCCACAAATAGGGCAAGAAGCGCGCGAGCGTCGGGAACAGCGGCGGCTCGGCGGTGGACGGGGTCTCGGGGGGCATCACCTTCCTATCTAGGGCGTGCGCGCGTCCGCCGAAAGCACTCGCAACATTTGGCGCGCGAGGCGCGTTGACTGGAGGCGCACGGAGACCTCGAATGGACCCATTTTTCTATGTGATGGCGATCATGGGCTGCGGTGACGATGGCAGCGCTTGCGCCGAATTGCGCGTCGAGCCGGCGCGCTTCGCCTCGATCGCGGCGTGCCAGGCGGCGATGCCGGGCGCGCTCCAGCGCAACGTCGCGCTCGATTATCCGGTGATCAGCGCGACCTGCCGCGAGACCGGGGTGCGGATGGCCGATGCCGAGCCACGGCGAATGCGGCGAACCGAGCGTCGCGGCGGCTGACCGCGCGCCCTGAAAATGCTATCGTCCGCGTCGAGGGAGACGGGGATGATCAAGCAGGGTTTGGCGGTGGCCGTCGGGCTGGTGCTGGCGATGGCGGCGATCATGGGGATCGAGCTGCTTTCGGCGCAACTCTTTCCCATTCCAGGCAATTTCATGGCGATGGACAGCGTCGACCAAGGTGCTGTGATGGACGAGCTGCCCTTCGCCGCCAAGGCGCTGGTGGTGTTCGGCTGGGGACTCGGCAGCTTCGTCGGCGCGCTCGCGGTGCGCTGGATCGCGGGGCCGGGCTGGCTGGGGCTAGCGGTGGTCGCGCTGGTGATTTTGGGCGGGTTGGTGAACGTATTCACCATCCCCCACCCCTTGTGGATGCGCGCGGGGGCGGTGATCGCGCCGCTCATCGGCTATTGGCTCGCGGGGCTGGTGCCGGTGGCGTCGGGGACTCTGCGCTGGCGCTGGCGCGCGGCGGGGTGAGATCGCGCGCTTGCCGCCGCCACATGCGCTAAAACGAGCACCCCACGCACCCGTTCGTGCTGAGCTTGTCGAAGCACCGTTTTCTTCTTCGACGGTTGCAAGAAAGTGCCGCCCTTCGACAGGCTCAGGGCGAACGGTTCGACTTTCATGGTCGAGGCTCTAAAATTCGGGCCTAACCCAAAGCGGCGGCCCCTCCAACGGCGGATAGAGCCGCGCGCGCGCGCGCGCCTCGCGCCAGGCGCCTGCGATCGCCGCCAGCTTCTCGGCGCGCGTCGTCCGTACCCGCTCGGCGAGCGCCGCCTCCCCCCGGGCCGCGACCTTGCGCCCGATGTCGCCATAAATCCGCGCCGCCGCGAGCACCGCCCATGCGGCGCGGAACGCTAGCGCCGGGGTGCCGTGGCGCGCGCGCGCCTCGAAGGTCGCGGCGCGGTCGGTCAGGCGGCGGACCAAGGGCACCAGCCGCGCCGGATCGGCGAGCGGCGCCGCGCGATCGATCCCCGCTGCCGCCAGCCAGTCGCCGGGCAGATAGCAACGCCCCACGCTCGCATCCTCGGCCACGTCGCGCGCGATATTGGCGAGCTGGAAAGCGAGGCCGAGCTCGCACGCGCGGTCGAGCGTCGCCGCGTCATCGGGGCGCACCCCCATCACCACCGCCATCATGCAGCCGACCACGCCCGCCACTTGATAGCAATAATCGAGCAGATCACCCTCGCTCGCTGGGCGCCAATCGGCCGCGTCGCGCGCGAAGCCCGCCAGATGATGCCGCGCGAACCCCGCCGGCAGCCCGGTCTCGGCGGCGACGACGCGCAACGCCTCGAACGGCATGTCGCCGGTCGCCTCGCCCGCGAGCGCGGCTTCGGTGAGCGCGGTCAGCCGAGCGAGCCGCGCGGGCGCGTCGGCGACGCGGGTCATGCCATGGCCGTGATCCTGGCCGTCGGCGATATCGTCGCACGCGCGGCACCAGGCATAGAGCAGCCAGGCGCGCTCGCGCATTTGCGGCGCGAACAAATGGCTCGCGGCGGCGAAACTCTTCGAGCCGCGCGCGATCGAGGCGCGCGCCGCCGCGACCAAGTCGGCGCGCGTCACAGGTCGGCCGCGCCGATCTGCGAAATCGTCCGCACCGGCTCGGCGGTCGCCATTTTGTCGAGCAATGCACCGATCGTTTCGGCGACGATCAAGAGGTTCGCATGATGCGCCCGGATGAAGCCGACCTCGATCATCTTGGCGTTGAACGAGATCAGCCCGTCATAATAGCCGCCGACGTTGAGCAGCCCCACCGGCTTGGCGTGATAGCCGAGCTGCGCCCAGCTGAGCGCTTCCCACAGCTCGTCCATCGTACCGGTGCCGCCCGGCAGGGTGACGAACCCGTCCGAAAGATCGGTGAACGCCTGTTTGCGCTCGTGCATCGTGCGGCAAACATGGAGCTCGGTCAGCCCCTGGTGCGCGACCTCGGCGTCGACCAGCGCTTGGGGGATGATGCCGATCACCTCGCCCCCGGCGGCGAGCGCCGCGTCCGCCACCGCGCCCATCAGCCCCAATCGCCCACCGCCATAAACCAGCCCGATCCCCCGCTCGGCGAAGGTCCGCCCGACATGGCGCGCGCTTTCGATATAGATGGGATCGGCCGGGGTGGCCGAACCGCAATAAACGGCGAGACGGTTCATGAGTTCCTCGAGCGATCCTCCCCAGCTTGGCTGGGGAGGGGGACCATTCGCGGAAGCGAATGGTGGAGGGGCGGGGCGGAAGTCAACCGCCTGAAGGCCCCTCCACCAAGCCGCTCCGCGCCTTGGTCCCCCTCCCCAAGCAAAGCTTGGGGAGGATCGGGTTCACCGCGCCGCTTCCACCATCAACCTAGCGGTCGCCTTGGCGCTGCCGACCACCCCCGGAATCCCCGCGCCCGGATGCGTGCCCGCGCCCACGAAGAACAGGTTCGGGATATGATCGTCGCGGTTGTGCGCGCGGAAATAGGCCGATTGCAGCAGCACCGGCTCCAGGCTGAAGGCGCTGCCCAGATGCGCGTTCAAATCGGCGGCGAAATCGCTCGGCGTATAATGGAATTTGGTCACGATCCGCTCGTGAATATCGGGGATCAGCCGCCGCCCGACCTCGTCCAAGATGCGCTTTTCCAGGATCGGCCCCACTTCCCGCCAATCGACCGGGAATTTGCCCTGATGCGGCACCGGCGCCAGCGCGTAAAAGGTCGAATGTCCCTCGGGCGCCATCGACGGATCGGTGACGGTCGGGTGGTGGAGGTAAAGCGAGAAATCCTCCGCCAGCACGCCGTGGCGGTAAATATCGTCGAGCAGCCCCTTATAGCGCGGGCCGAACAGGATCATGTGGTGCGGAATGCCCGGCCACGTCCCCTTCACCCCGAAATGGACGACGAACAGCGAGGGGCTGTAGCTCTTGCGCTCGAGCGCCGAGCGCGTCCGCTGCGCGCTGCGCGAGCCTTTGAGCAGGTCGCGATAGCTGTGCATGATGTCGGCGTTGCTCGCCACCATGTCGCAATCGAGATGCCAGCCGCTCGCGGTCGTGATCCCGGTCGCGCGGTCGCCGAGCGTGTCGATACTCGCGACCGGATCGCCCAGCCGCACCACGCCCCCCAGCCGCTCGAAATGCTTGACCATCCCGGCGACGAGCTGGTTGGTGCCGCCCATCGCGAACCAGACGCCGCCGTCCTTTTCCAGCTTGTGGATCAGCGCATAGATCGCGCTCGTCGTCATCGGATTGCCGCCGACGAGCAAGGTGTGGAACGACAAGGCCTCGCGCAGTTTCTCGTTCTTCACGAAGCTCGCGACGATCGAATAGACGCTGCGCCACGCCTGATATTTGGCGAGAGCGGGCGCCGCCTTGATCATCGAGGCGAAGTCGAGAAAGGCGACATGGCCGAGCTTTTCATAGCCCTCGCGATACACCCCGGCCGAATATTCCAGGAAGCGGCGATAGCCGTCGACGTCGGCCGGATCGAGCTTGGCGATCTCGGCGGCGAGCTGGGGCTCGTCGTTCGAATAATCGAAATTGGTGCCGTCGGGCCAGTTGAGCCGGTAAAAGGGCATCACCGGCTTCAGCGTCACGTCCTCGTCCATGTCGCGGCCGGACAAGGCCCAGAGTTCGCGCAGGCAATTGGGATCGGTGATGACGGTGGGGCCGGCATCGAAGACGAAACCGTCCTTCTCCCACACATAAGCACGCCCGCCGGGCTTGTCGCGCGCTTCGATCAGCGTGGTTTCGATGCCCGCCGATTGCAGCCGGATCGCGAGCGCGAGCCCGCCGAACCCGGCGCCGATGACGCCCGCGCGCTTCATCGCAGCGCCCTCGCCGCCGCCGACAATTTCACCGGGGGTTTGCCCATCAAAATGCGCGCTTGGTCGAACATCGTGGTCTGTCCTGCATAAAAGCGCCCGACGAGCGCCGGGCTGAGGCGATAGAAATGTTGCAGCACGCGCCAGCGCTCCTCGGGCTCGGCGGCGCGGTAGAGCATCCGGTCGAGCAGCCGGTAGAAGCCGCGCCTGCCCCAGGTGGTGCTGGCGAAGCCGTGGAGCAGATCGTGCAGCCCTTGCGCCGACAAATCGCTCGCGCGCGCGATCAGGCTCGCGGTGCGCACCGCGTCGGGCAGCGAATAGCCGGTGGTCGGGTGAAACAGCCCGGCGCGCATCCCGGCCTTGGGGAGCTTGGCGCCGCCGCTCTTCCAATAGCCCTCGAAATCGCCGCCGAGCGCGACCGGCAGCGCGCCTTGCTCCTCGCGCACCACGCGCTCGGGGATCCAACCGCCCGCGCGCAGATAATCGTTCAGCCGCTCGATGATCGGGTCGTGATTGCCGCCGGGGCCGGGGCGGTGGAGATCGGGGGTGTCGCTGTAATAAGTATCCTCGACGAACAGCCGCGTCGGCGAGAAAGGGAGGACGTAGACGAAGCGATAGCCGTCGAGCTGCGCTACGGTCGCGTCCATCACGATCGGGCGTTCGACCCCGTGCGGCTCGGCGAGCGCATAGTCGCGGCCGACGAATTTCTGCCAGCCGAGCTCGAGCTTCGAGAGATCGGCGGCGCCGCGCGCGTCGATCACCCCGCCCGCTTCGATCCGGTCGCCATTGCCCAGCACCACCGCGCGCGGGCTGACGCCGAGCACGCGCTCGCCGAGCAGCAGCGCATGCGGCGGCAAGGCCTGGCGCACCAGCGCGTCGAGCCGGCTGCTTTCGATCGAATAATAAGCCGTGTCGAAGCTGCGATCATAGGCCGGGAATTTGATGTCGTAACGCGTCCAGCCATGACAGACGAGCGGCGCGATGATCCAGCGATCGCGCTCGGCGATGTCGCTCGCGAAGAACGACCAGAGATGGTTGCCGCCGATCGACGGCCCCGCCTCGATCAGCCGCAGATCGATATCGGGCCGCTTTTTCTTGAGCGCGAGCGCGATCAAGCCGCCGGCGAGGCCGCCGCCGACTATCGCCAGATCGCATCTGATCGTCGCCGCCATGGGCTTGGCCTAGTCGATTGCGCGCGGCTGGCAAGCCGCCAATCGGTTCACGGGCGTACCGTGCCCATTTTGTCCTTGAGCGCGGCGAAGGGATTGCGCGCCGCCGCCGCCTCTTCCTCGCTCAAAACCCCCGCCTCGCGCAGCGCTTGCGCCGCGCCGGGGCTGCGCGGAAAGGGATCGAGCGCGAGCGCGAGCGTCTCCGCCGCCGTCTCGCCCAGATCGATCGCGCCGCCGCGATAGCCGATCGTGTCGAGCGCCTCGGCTTCGATCTCGATCTCCTCGGGCGGCGCCTCATCACCCTCGGGCACGAAGCGCAGCGCGACCGGCTCGTCGATCGCCGCCGCCACCGGATCGCCGGTGACGACACAGGCCTGCACCACCCGGCCGCGCACCCGCCCGCGCGCCTCGATCCCCGCCGCCGTCCGCCGCAGCTCGAACGCGGCGCCGAGCGCCTCGAGCGCGATCAAGCCGAAGCGCGTCGCGAGCGCGGCGCGCTCCTCCGCCGTCGCCGCGATCTCGACCGTGCGCGCGCGCTCGCCGATCGTGTCGATCCGCTCGGGGCGCGCGAATTCGGGCGTCACCACCGCCCCGCCTCGATCGCGTCGAGCGGCGCGGCGGCGAGGCGCGCGGCGAATTCCTCGAGCTTGGCGACGCTATGCGCGAGCGCGGGGCGCGCCGGATGCGCGCCGGCATAGAGATTGCGGACCAGCGCCGCTTCGAATTCGGTGGTGCCGAAACTGTCTCGAAACGCCCCCAGCCGCCCGCCGAGCAGGCTGACGAGCTTGCCCATTTTGGCGGCGACGCCGGTGTCGCCCACGCCGTCTTGGCGGAGCTGGCCTTCCATATCGTCGATGAAACGCTCGGTGAGCGCGACTCCGGTTGCCATCGCGCCGGGCTCGCGTTCGAGCCGCAGCAGGACGAAGCTCAGCACGGTCGCGATCATGTTGAACCGGCCGGTCACACTGTCCTCGACCCCGCCGTGGCGATACCAATGCGGCTGGCGCCCTTCGGCGACGACCGCCGCGTAAAGCCCCTCGGCGGGCAGCGGCGCGGGGCTGGTGCCTAGAAATCGTGCCAGAAAAGCCTTCATCGCGCTCCCTTGCCCCTCCATCCAAGGCCGCATATTGAGCCTCGACGTGCCCGATGCAATCGGGGGCGCGAAAGGAAGTTCGAATGGGCGTGATTTCGGGGCCGCGGGCGCGGCTGGTGGTGCTGCTCGCGGGCGTCGCGCTGCTCGGCGGCGGGTGCACGCGGCTGCGCGGGCACCAAGGCTATGTGCTCAACCCCGATTTGGTGAACTCGGTGCAGGCGGGGATCGACAATCGCAATTCGGTCGCGCGCGTGCTGGGCCAACCCACGTTCGCGAGCCAGTTCGGCGACCCGATCTGGTATTATGTCTCGCGCGACACACGCTATTTCGCCTATAATCACCCCAAGCCGGTGGCCGAGACGGTGCTGCGCATCCGCTTCGACGAGAAGGGCGTGGTGCGCTCGATCGACCGCACCGGGATCGAGCAGGTCGCCAAGATCACGCCCTTCCGCAAGACGACCCCGACGCTCGGCCGGCAGCGCAGCTTCTTCCGCGATTTGTTCGGCAACATCGGCGCGGTGGGCGCGCCGATCGGTGGCGGTCCGCAGGGCGGCGGCGGCCGCACCGGGCCCTGAGCCGAGGTTACAGTTGGTTACAACCCTGTCGTCTCGCTGACCGTGCGGTTCGCTGCCGGTTCAGTCAGGCCCTGCTACTCCCGGATCATCGGGCGGCACCCATCGCCGCCCCAGCAAGGGAGACGCAAGATGCGCAAGCTATTGACCTTGGGACTGATCGCCGCCGCGCTGGTGCCGGCGGCGGCGAGCGCGCAGTCGCGGGGGGAAATCCGTGCCGACCAGCGCGACCTGCGGCAGGAACAGCGCGAACTCGACCGCGCTTATCGCTCGGGCAATCCTTACCGCATCCAGGAAGAACGCCGCGACGTGCGCGACGCGCGCCAGGAACTGCGCGAGGATTTCCGCGGCCGCGCTTATGGCCGCGACGATTGGCGCGACTGGCGCCGCGACCACCGCGACATTTACGCGCGTGGGCGGTGGAACGCGCCCTTCCGCTATCAGGCCTTTCGTCCGGGCGTCCGGATCGCGCCGGCTTATTGGGGCCAGCGTTATTTCATCGCCGATCCCTGGCGCTATCACCTGCCCCCCGCGCGCGCCTGGCAGCGCTGGGTCCGCCATTATGACGATGTGCTGCTGATCGACACGCGCCGCGGCGTGGTGCTCGACGTCTATCGCGGCTTTTTCTTCTAACGGTGCCGGGCGGGGAGGCAGCCCCTCTCCGCCCCCCTTATGCCCAGCGCCGACCTTCGTTCGCGCGTGCTTTTCCACGAGCCCAAGCGGCGCTATGGGGCGCCATGGACTCAAGCGCTTCGGGCCCCGATTATGGCCGCGCCTTCGCCCAGGCGATCGATCGCCTCCACGCCGAGGGCCGTTACCGCGTCTTCATCGACATTCTGCGCAACAAGGGCGCCTTTCCCAATGCGCGCTGCTTCGCGGGGCATAACGGCCCCAAGCCGATCACGGTGTGGTGCTCGAACGATTATCTCGCGATGGGCCAACACCCGAAAGTGATCGCGGCGATGGAGGAAGCGCTGCACGACGTCGGCGCCGGCTCGGGCGGCACGCGCAACATCGGCGGCAACACCCATTATCACGTCGATCTCGAGGCCGAACTCGCCGATCTCCACGGCAAGGAAGCGGCGCTGCTCTTCACTAGCGGCTATGTCTCCAACGAGGCGACGCTCGGCACGCTCGGCAAGATCCTGCCCGGGCTGGTGATCTTCTCGGACGAGCTCAACCACGCCTCGATGATCGCGGGTATTCGCAATTCGGGCTGCGAGAAGCGCATCTTCCGTCACAATGATCTCGCGCATCTCGAAAGCCTGCTCGCCGAGGCAGACCCCGCCGCGCCCAAGCTGATCGCCTTCGAAAGCGTCTATTCGATGGAAGGCGATGTCGCGCCGATCGCCGCGATTTGCGACCTGGCGGACCGGTTCAACGCGCTGACCTATCTCGACGAGGTTCATGCGGTCGGCATGTACGGCGCGCGCGGCGGCGGTATTTCGGACCGCGACGCGGTGGCGCATCGGCTGACGATCATCGAAGGGACGCTGGGCAAGGCGTTCGGGGTGATGGGCGGCTATATCGCCGCCGATCGCGTGATCATCGACGTGATCCGCTCCTACGCGCCGGGGTTCATCTTCACGACGTCGCTCGCCCCGGTGCTGGTCGCGGGCGCGCTCGCGAGCGTGCGCCACCTGAAAGCGTCGAGCGTCGAGCGCGAGGGGCAGCAGGCGGCCGCCGCCACGCTCAAGGCGCTGTTCCGCGCGGCGGGGCTGCCGGTGATGGACTCGACCACGCATATCGTGCCGCTGATGGTGGGCGATCCGGTGAAGGCGAAGCGGATCAGCGACGTGCTGCTCGCCGAATATGGCGTGTACGTGCAGCCGATCAATTTCCCGACCGTGCCGCGCGGCACCGAGCGGCTGCGCTTCACGCCGGGCCCCGCGCACGATGAAGCGATGATGCGCGAACTGACCCAGGCGCTGGTCGAGATTTGGGACCGGCTGTCGCTCAAGCTGGCGGCATGAGGCGCCGGGCGGGTTAGCTTCCGGCCTTATCGCCCGACCCGATCGCCTCGGCCGCCTTGCGCACCGCCTCGACATCGGCGCCCGAATCGATCAGCGCGATCAGCTTGGCGGCGGGGTTGTTCGCGCCGCCATGCGGATCGGCGGAGACCGGGGCGAGCGCCGCGCGCATCGCTTTCAAATCCCCGGTGCGCAGCTTTTCCATCGCCAGCATCACCCGCACGCCGTCCGCCTGGGGCACCAGCCCCACCGCTTCCTCGAGCCCCTTGATCGCGCTCGCGCTAGGCGTTTCGCCGAGCGCCGCGAAGGTTTCGTAGAACAGCACGAAGGGATAGGCATAGCGCGGATCGGCGCGATTGGCCTTCACATACCAGCGCCGCGCCGCCTTCCAATGCGCGGTCCGCGCCGCCGCGTCGTCCTTCACCGCCGCCGCGCGGCGCGCCTCGATCCGGCCCTTGTAGATGAGCGCATCGACATTGTTGGGATCGGCGGCGAGCACGCGGTCGCACGCGGCATCGGCTTCGGCGAGATTGCCTGCGTCGAACTCCATTTCGGCGAGCACGCGCTGCACCCAGCGATGCTCGGGGAAACGCGCGGCGACCGCGCGCGCCGGGGCGATCAGCGCCTTGGCCTGAACATCATTCACCCCCACCGTCGAACGGATGCGCAGCGGCATCATCGCCGCTTCGCCCGGATCGAGCGCGCGCAACGCGACCGGCAGCGGCTTGAGCGCGGCGGCGCCGATCACATAGGCGCGCAGCTTGCTTTCGCGATACGAGTCGAGCTCGCGGTTGAGCTGGCGCAAATCGCCGAACACCGCCTTGGCGGCGTCCGCCATCGGCACGCCCTTGTTCACTTGCGCGATGAAGGCGTCATATTGGCCGGCGCGCTTGCCGCCGAGCAGCAGATAATGGATCAACAGCCAGCCGCGCGCATATTTTTGCTCGAGCGCCTCGGGATCGAGCTTGCGCGTGTCGGTCGCGATCAACTCGCTCACGCTCATCGGGTTCGCGGTCATGATCGAATAGCCGCGCGCGACATTGGGCGCACCGGTGATCACCGCGCCATCGGGACGGAACCGCACCACCGAGAAGAATTCGGCGAGCCCCTCGCCCACCCAACTCGGATAAAAAGCGCTGCTGCTGCTCAGGATCGCGTGGTGGGTATATTCATGGAACAGCACGAGCTGCGCGGTGAAATATTGGTCGTCGTCATCGGTCGACCGCGGCGTGACCGCGATCGGCCCCTCGACCCGGCCGATGTAAAAACCCGCGACGGTGCCGCCGCCGCGGCCGTAAAGCTTCACCACATCGCCTTGATCGCGCACGACATAGATAACGACGCGATTGGCCGGCGCGCCATCGCTATCGGACAAGGTCAACAGCCGCCGCAGCGCCGCGTCGAACCGTTCGAGCTGCTCGGCGAATTGCTGCATCCGCGCGCGCGGCAAATCGCCATAGATGACGAAATGGGCGTTGCTCGCCTCGAGCCATTCCGCGCGCGCCGGGGCCGCGAGCCCGAGCAGCAGCGCCGCCAAACCCCACCAACGCTTCATCATCGCCCCCGTTCGTCCATTCTCGATAAGTCTATGAAATCCCGGGCGGCTGTGAAGAGCCAATCAAGCGAGCGCGGCGATCGCGAGCGTCGAGAGCCCCAATCCGAGCGATAAAGGCACGCGCAGGCTGAGCCACCAAGGCGGCGCGAGCCCGCCGCGCGCGAGCCGCCAATCGACCGCGAGCGCGGCGATCAGCGCGAGCCCGAGCACCACCAGCGAAGGGCCGGGCCAGGCCTTGCCCTCCGACCAGGGAATGGCGCTCGCCAGCGCGACGAGCGAGGGCACCACCGCCGCCACCCACAGCCACGCCGGCGGCGCCTCGGCGCGCGCGGCGAGGCCCCACCACAGCCCGCCGAGGAACGACAGGATCAGCGCGGCATAGGCATAGCCGAGCGTCAGCGCCTGGAAATGATGCGCCGTATCGCCGCTCAGCAACACGGCGAGCGCGGCGAGTTGCGGGAGCAGCCCGGCTAGGCCGAGCCAACGGGGCAGGCGCGGCGGGCTCATGCGAGGGTGATGGTCGCTTCGTGGCCGGGGATGGCGAGGGGATCGGCGAAGCGGACGCGGTCGTGCCGACGATAGCCGTCGCTGCTCGGCTCGGCGAAGACATGCGTGGTCTTCGCCAAGATATCGACCACCCAATAATGGGGGATGCCCGCCGCCGCATAGTCCCGGGCTTTCCACCCTAGGTCGCGTTTGAGCGTGGTGTGCGAAACTTCGATCGCCAGCGCGACCAGCGCGGCGGGTAGCCCCTTCTCGGGAAGGTCGCGACTGGTCGCGAGCACGAGGTCAGGGGAGAGCACCGTATCGTCGGTGAGCAGCGTGATGACGTCGCAGAGCAGCGGCGCGCTTTTCCCGATCGCCTCGTAAAGTGCCATGATCAAGCACGGGATGAAGTGGCCATGGGGAAGATATGCCGGCGCCACGCGAACCAATCTCCCCCTGGCGAGCTCGACGCGCATCGGGCGAAACACGTCGCGCCCGATCATCGCTTCATAGTCGGCGGCGGTGAAACCGCCGCCCGCCTTCACGGGCTCACGCTCCACCAAGGCGACGTCCATGCCGGTAAAGGCGCCGCGCGCGACCAGCGCGGCGAACTCATCCGCGGAGAAGCCGATGCTGTCGGGCTCGGTTGGGACGAGCTTGACGGGCTTGTTCATCGCGCCTCGATAGCACTCGCGCCCGCCGCGACCAAGCTCAGCTCAGCCGCCCGGCCCAGGCATAGCCGCGATAAAGCGGGGTGAAGCGCGCGGTGAGACCCGCGCCGGCCGCCACCCGTTCGAGCACCGCCGGCAGATCGGCACGGGGGGTGACGTCGAACTTGGCGAGCCAGGCGAAGAGCAGCGCCTTGAACGGCCCCGGCAACCCCTCCTGCTGGCCGAAATCGACCACGTCGAGCCGCCCACCGGGCGCGAGCTTGCCCGCGCCCTCGCGCAAAGCACCTTGCCAATCGGGGATCATCGACAAAGTATAGCTTTGGAAAATCCGATCGAAGCGTTCGACGCCGAACAATGCACCGGCGTCGAACGCCGTCGCATCGCCCTGCGCCAGCAGGATGCGATCGGCGAGCCCCGCCTTGGCGACGCTCGCCCGCGCGGTCTCGAGCATCGCTTCCGAAATATCGATCCCGAAATAGCGCGCGTTGGGGAAGCGGCGCGCGGCGGCGATCAAATTGCGCCCGGTGCCGCAGCCGATCTCCAGCACCGCGCCGCCCGGCGGGGGCGTCAGCTCGGCGATCAGCCGATCGCGCCCAAGCAGATAATATTTGCGCGTCAGGTCATAGATGTGGCGCTGGCTGCGATAGATCGCATCCATATGCCCGGCATGATCGCCCGCCATCAGTCCTTCAGCACGTAAAGATGAACGCCGCCATAGATCGAGCTGCGATCGCGCCGCGTGTAATCGAGCGATTCCTCGGCGCGATAGTCCCAGCGGTCGAGAATCGCGTCGGGCACGCGGCCGGGCAGGATCGTCGGCGCGCCGGCGGTGCGGAACAGCACGCGCGCGCCCGGCTTCGCGGTGCGGGTGATCTCGGTCCACAGGCTCGTCAGGATTTCGTCGGTCATCCAATCCTGCGCGTCGAGCAGCACATAGCGGTCGCGCGAGGCATCGGGGCAGGACTTCAGATAATCGATGAAATTGGCGTGGCGCACTTCGACGCGCGGCGCCCGGTCGCGCACCGCTTGGTAATTGCCCGCCTGGAGATAGGGCGGCAGCGACGCATCGGGCGCGTCCTGATAGCCGCGACCAAAGGCCTGCCAGGCGAAATAATTTTCGCGCAGATCGAAATCGCAGGCGAGCTTTTCCAGCCGCTCGCGCAGCACCACCGCCATCTTGCTGTCGCCCGCGAGCGCTTCATATTGCGCGGGCGGAATGCCGAGGCCGAAGAGCGAAGCGGGCTGATCGGTCAGCCAGCGGACGAACGCCTTGTCGAAGAACGGCGCGAACTCGCGGTCGAAAATCGCGCGCTGCTCCTCGATCGAACTCGCGCGCAGGATCATCTTGGGGTTGATGCCGTTCAACCGCGCGAGCAGATGCGCCGCGCCGATGAAATTGCCGAGCAGCCCCTGCTTGTACACCCCGCGCGCGAAGCCCGAGATGCGGCGGCGCCCGATCAGATCGCGCCCTTCCCAATAGCGCCGCGTCGTCTCGTCGAGATGCGGGCGCACGTATTTGCGATAGGCGGCGATGTTTTCCTTGGTGTTCGCGCGGCCGAAGAAACGGTGGGAATGCGCGTAATCGGGCAAGTTGCGCGCCGCCGCCAGCTTGAGCTTGTTGAGCGCGATATGCGCGGTGTTGAGATCGACCGCGGTGATCGCCTTGGGATCGGCGGTCAAATAGCTCAGCACGTTGCACCCGCCCGAGGCGATCTGGACGATATGGCAATCGGGCGTGACCGCCAGCGCTTCCAGATCGACGGCGGGATCCTCCCAGATCTGCGCATAGACCAGGCCGCGAAACGCGAAAGTGAAGGCGCGTTCGAGGATGCCTTGTTTGCTCAAATGTTCGTGGCGGATCACCGCGCTGCGGACGGCGCGGTTGCGCGGGGCTCTCATCACCTGGTCTCCATGGGCCTTTGGCCGGGGTGCCGCCAAATACGCGAAGGGCCGGGCGCTGACAATGATGAACGACGGGGGCGCTCGCTCGGCAAAGGGTGCTGCCGCGCGCGGAAAAAATAAGGGGCCTGCCGCGGGCTAAACGGCAGGCCCCGCGAGCGCCGGGGATGGGAAGAGCGCTCGAGCGCGTCCGGGTGCGCCGCGCGCAGCTACGGCGCCGGCGATCGCCCGGATGCGCGGTTTTCAACAAAAAATCAGGGCAGCAACACGCGATCGATCACATGGATCATGCCGTTCGACTGAGCGACATCGGCGATCGTGATATTGGCGGTGCCGCCCTTGGCGTCCGTCACGGTATAGCCCTTGGCGCCCTTCTTGAAGGTGAGCGTGCCGCCCTGCACGGTGGTGAAGCTCGCGCTGCCCTCGGCCTTCACCTTGGCCGCGATCTGGCTCGCGGTGATGCGGCCGGGGACGACGTGATAAGTGAGCACGGCGGTCAGCTGCTGCTTGTTCTCGGGCTTCAGCAGCGTGTCGACGGTGCCGGCGGGCAGCTTGGCGAAAGCGGCGTTGGTCGGCGCGAAGACGGTGAAGGGGCCGGGGCCCGACAGCGTATCGACCAGCCCGGCGGCCTTGACCGCGGCGACCAGCGTGGTGTGATCCTTCGAATTGACCGCGTTTTCGACGATCGTCTTGGTCGGATACATCGCCGCCCCGCCCACCATCGGGTTCTTGGCGATGGCGAGCCCGCCCGCGCTCAAAGCCGCGGCGAACAGCGCCGCGCGCACGATTTTCTTCATGTGGTTGCCTCCATGCCGAATGCGGCACCTCGAACGGTGCCGCCCCGAGCTACGGTGGCCGCGCTTGCGCGGATGGCGCGCGGTACGGTGGATGACGCAGCGCGATCGGCGCCGGTCAGGGCGTGCCAGTCGCCCCGGCCGCGCTCGCCGCCGCCATATTGCCCGGGCCGTGATAGGCGACGATGCTCGCCACCACTTGCTGCATCAGCGCCTGGCGCTCGGCGATCGGGCGGCGGGTGTCGCCGATCATCACCGCGAGCGTATAGCTGCGCCCGTCGGGGGCGGTGAGGATGCCGACGTCGTTATAGCCGGCGGTGCGCGAGAGCAGATCCTGCCCGGTGCCGGTCTTGTGGCCGAAGCTCCAGCCCGGCGGCACCGCGCCGCGCAGCCGCATCTTGCCGGTTTTCGACGATTCCATCGTCGCGATCAAATAGCCGGTGGTGAAGGCGCGCAGCAATTCGCCCTTTTTGAGCCGCGCGAGCGCGGTCGCGATCGCCGCCGGCGCGGCGCCATCGGGCGGATCGGCGACATAGGCATCGAGCGCGGCGCTGCGCGCTTCGAGCGGGAGCGCGGCGCGGGCGCGGACGAAGCCGTTGTTGTAAGCGAAATCCGGCTGCCACTGCAGCCCGGCGGTGCGCGCCTGGAGCAGCCGCTCGCCGGGGCCGAAGCGGATATTGCCCAGGCCCTTTTTCGCGATGAAGCCGCGCACCGCCTCGGGCCCGCCGACGAAGCGGAGCAGCCGGTCGTTGGCGGTATTGTCGCTTTGGGTCAGCGCGCGCTGGAGCAGATCGCCGACCGTGGTATCGAAATCCTTGCCGGGCTTCACCATCGCCGCGATCGGCTGATGGAACAGCGTCAAATCCTCGCGCGTGACTTTCACCGGCGTATCGAGCGTGAAGCGCCCGGCGTCGATCCCGTCGAGCACCGTCATCGCCACCCATAGTTTCGAAACGCTCTGCTGCGGCAGGCGGACGTCGCCATTGGCCGAGAGCAGCCAGCCCTGGTCGACGCTCGACACCGCGATACCGACCTTGCCCGGGAATTGGCGGACGAGCAGCTGCACCGAATTCTGCAAGCCCGCGGGCGGCGGCACCAGCCGGGGCGGCGCGGGCAGTGGGGTAACGCTCGCGAGCGTGGGGGCGTTCGCGGTGCCGGCCGGGATCAACCGCGCGGCCTCGGTCGTCTGGCAGCCGGCGAGCACGACCGCCGCGACCGCCGTGCCGAGCAAGGCGCGGTGGTTGCGGGCCGTGATTTCCTGCCGTTTCAAGACGATGCGTTCCATGCGCGGCCACCATGCGAGAGCGGAGGTTAGCATCCTATAGATGGGGTTCCGCGCCTGCGATGAAACCACGCATTTCTGCGGTCAGTCGTGCCAGCGACCGCGTCGCCGCCGCTAAAGTCAAGCGCCATATGGCGCGCTTCGCTCAGTGGACGGCGATGGGCGCCGCCGATCCGGGCGCAACCGGCTCGATGCGCGGGATCAGCAGCTGGAGCAGCCCCAGCGCGACCAAATAGCTCGATGCGCAGATCGCGAGCGCGGGGCCATAGCCCCAGCCCCATTCGAGCGCGCGCGCCTGGAATTGGATCATCCCGATCGAGCCCAGATTGCCGCAAAAAGCCGCGATGCCGATCGTCGTCCCCACCGCGCGCGCGGCGACGATGTCGGTCGTCACCCCGAAGACATTGGTCGAAAAGCCCTGATGCGCGAACAGCCCCAGCCCCAGCACCAAGGCCGCGCCCCAGGCATTGTCGATCGACTGGACCAGGGCGATCGGCAGCACCAGCAGCGCGTAGACGAGCATCGCCGTCTTGCGCGCGCGGTCGACGCTCCAGCCGCGCGCCATCAACCGCGCGGGAAGCGCCCCGCCGGTGAGCGCCCCCGCCGCCGCCATGGTGTAAACCAGCACCAAGGGCAGCCCCAATTGCCCCTGTTTCAGGCCGAACAGCCGGTGGAAGAGATCGGGCAGCCATAGTAGCATGAAGAACCACACTTGGTCCGACAGCACCTTGGCCACCGCGATCGCGAGCGTCGCGCGCGAGCGGGCGACGTCGAGCCAGCGCACCGGCGCGGGCGCGACCGCATCGGCGGCGACGGGCTTCACCCGGATCATGAACCAGATCACAACCCAGACCAGCCCGAGCCCGCCCGCGAGCAGGAACGCCGCCTGCCAACCATAAGCGACCGCGAGCGGCGGGATCAGCGCCGGCGTCACGATCGCGCCGAAATTGGGCGCGGTGTTGCCGATGCCGAGCGCCAATTGCCGCTCGCGTTGATCGAAATAGGTCGCCGCCGTCTTGACCGCGGCGGGGGTGCCGACCGATTCCGCCACCCCCAGCACGACGCGCGCGGCGATGAAACCCACCACCCCGGTCGCGAGCGCATGCGCCATGCCCGCGAGACTCCAAATCGCGACCCCGAGCGCGAAGCCCCAGCGCAAGCCGACGCGATCGATGAACCAGCCGGTTCCCAGAAAAGCGAAGGCGGTCGCGAATTGGAAGGCGCTGCCCATATTCGCATAATCGCGCTCGGACCAATGGAACGTCGCCTCGAGCGTGGGCTTGAGCAGCGCCAAAATCTGGCGATCGACATAATTGAGCGTGACAGCGGCGAACACCATCGCGACGATCAGCCAGCGTGCGCTCATTTCTCTCCCCTTATGCCAGCGTTGTCATCGTCCGCGCCGCTCGGCTAGGGAATAGCGTCAGGAGCGATGATGCAAGCAAATCCGCATGAGCCACCGGAAAAGCGGCGCTTGCCGATGGCGGCGGATCTGTTCGGCGATATCGAGCCGACACCGCGACGCGGCTGGCGCGATTACGTGCCCGGGTTGATCGTGGCGGGCGCGGGGACGGCGGCGGCGGGGTTCATCGCCGATCATTATCACGCGCCGCTCACGCTGATGGCGCTGCTGATCGGGCTCGCGCTCAATTTCCTTTCGGCCGACGCGCGGCTCCAAGCCGGGCTCGGCTTCGCCTCGCGCGCGCTGCTGCGCTGGGGGATCGTGCTGATCGGGGTGCGGGTGACGCTGGGGCAGATCGTCGCGCTGGGGCCGATCGCCTTGCTGTGCGTGGTGGTGACGGTGGCGGCGGTGATCGGCGCGGGCGTGCTCGCCGCGCGGCGCTTCGGCTTTTCGAGCGCGTTCGGGGTGCTCGCCGGGGGGGCGGTGGCGATTTGCGGCGCCTCGGCCGCGCTCGCGATCGCGACGACGCTCGGCGAGCGGCGGGTGAGCCAGGGTCAGCTGACGCTGGTGCTGGTCGGCATTTCGGCGATGAGCGCGCTGGCGTTGGTGCTTTATCCCAGCCTCGCGCAACTGCTCGGCCTGTCGGATGTGAAGGCGGGCTATATGCTCGGCGCCTCGATCCACGACGTCGCGCAGACCTTGGGCGCGGGCTATGCCTATTCGCCCGGCGCGGGGCAGAATGCGGCGATCGTCAAGCTCACCCGCGTGGCGCTGCTCGCGCCGGTGCTGGGGGTGATCGCGCTCTTCTTCCGCCGCGAGACGAGCGGCCCCAAGGCGGGGGTGCCGTGGTTTGTGATCGGCTTTTTCGCGCTCGCCGGTGTCAATTCGCTCGTCGCGCTGCCGCCCTGGGTGACGCAGGGCGCCGAGGCGCTGGCGGCGGCGATGCTGGCTTGCGCCGTGACCGCGACCGCGATCCGATCGCCCTTGGGGCAATTGCTGGAAGGCGGCGCGCGCCCGCTTTACGTGATCGCCAGCGCGACGCTGGTGGCGCTGGCGCTCGCCACGGCGGCGGCGGTGTGGCTGGTGGGGTGACGAGGGGGATCGAGGATTGCTCGAGCGACGGGCTGGCGCTTCGTGTGCGCCGCCAGCCCGAATGGATCCCCGCTTTCGCGGGGATGACGGATCAGGCAGGGCGCTCGCGCCCCATCGTCATTCCCGCAAACCCCATCGTCATTCCCGCGAAGGCGGGAATCCATTCGGGCAGACGTCCGTCGACCGGGACGCCGACCGTTACCTCGACAGCGACCGCTCTAGCTCAGCAAGGATAGCGCCGCGCCATCAGCCCCGCCCAGGCGACCTTCACGCTCTGCTTGCGTTGCGGCGCCGGCAGCGCGCTGAAATCCTTGATGATTTCGTCGCTGGTGATGCCGGTCTTGCCAACCGGGGGCGGGCAGCTGCTCGGCTTCTTGCCCGCCGCCGTCTGGCGCGCGAGATCGGCGCGATAAGCGGCGCCCGCCGATTTGATCTCGTCGCGCAGCAGCGTGATGTCGCTCGAGCCGAGCGCGAGCACGCCCTTGGCCTTCAGCGCGGCGGCCTTGTCGAGAAATTCCTGCACGGTCATCGCTTGCGCGGCGGTGGGCAGCGCGATCGTGGTCACGGCGAGCAGCTTGGTGATCAGGCGCATCATTCTCTCCCAAGAAATGGCGGAGCGCCGATAGCGGGAGAGAATGGCGGCAAAAGGGCGGCGCGAAGCTCGCGCCGCCCCCAAAGCCGTTCGGGGTCGGTATCAGGCGCCTTGCGGGCTCGGCGAGCCGAAGGGGCCCGGACGGCGCGTCTTGGGCACCGACGTGCCGATCGCCGGCAGCGTGGGCTTGCCCGCGCCCGGATCGGGGCGATCGATCGTGCCGCCCGCGATCAACCGCTTGATCTCCTCGCCGGTCAGCGTCTCATATTCGAGCAGCGCATTGGCGATGGTGTGGAGCTGGTCGATATGGTCGGTCAGCAATTGCCGCGCCCGCGCGAGGCCCTGCTCGACGAAGCGCTTGACTTCGGCGTCGATCAGCCGCGCGGTTTCGTCCGACATCGGTTTGGCGCGCGCCATGCTATAGCCGGTGAAGCTATCCTCGCTCTCGCTGAAATCGAGCGGGCCGACTTGGTCGGACAGGCCCCATTTGGTCACCATCGCGCGCGCCAAACGCGTCGCCTGCATGATGTCGTTCGAGGCGCCCGAGCTCACCTTGTCATAGCCGAAGATCAGCTCCTCGGCGACGCGCCCGCCGAACGCCACCGCCAGATCGGCGTGCATCTTGTCGCGGTGATAGCTGTAGGTGTCGCGTTCGGGGAGCGGCTGGACCATGCCGAGCGCGAAGCCGCGCGGAATGATCGTCGCCTTGTGGATCGGATCGGCGGTCGGCTCGTGCGCGAAGACCAGGGCGTGACCCGCCTCGTGATAGGCGGTCATCCGCTTTTCGTCCTCGGTCATCACCATCGATCGACGCTCGGCGCCCATCAGCACCTTGTCGCGCGCGTCGTCGAACTCGCGCGCCGCGACCAGTCGCTTGCCGCGGCGGGCGGCGAGCAAGGCGGCTTCGTTGACGAGGTTGGCGAGATCGGCGCCCGAAAAGCCCGGCGTGCCGCGCGCGATCACCCGCGCATCGACATCGGGGGCGAGCGGCACCTTCTTCATGTGAACGCCCAAAATCTTCACCCGGCCCTCGATATCGGGGCGCGGCACCTGCACCTGGCGGTCGAACCGGCCCGGGCGCAGCAGCGCGGGATCGAGCACGTCGGGGCGGTTGGTGGCGGCGATGATGATGATGCCTTCGTTCGCCTCGAACCCGTCCATCTCGACGAGCAGCTGGTTGAGCGTCTGCTCGCGCTCGTCATTGCCGTTGCCGAGCCCCGCGCCACGGTGGCGGCCGACGGCGTCGATTTCGTCGATGAAGACGATGCACGGCGCCGATTTCTTGGCTTGTTCGAACATGTCGCGCACGCGGCTCGCGCCGACGCCGACGAACATTTCGACGAAATCCGAACCCGAAATGGTGAAGAAGGGCACCCCCGCCTCCCCCGCGATCGCGCGGGCGAGCAAGGTCTTGCCGGTGCCGGGGCTGCCCACGAGCAGCGCGCCCTTGGGGATCTTGCCGCCGAGTCGCGCGAATTTGGTCGGGTCCTTCAGGAATTCGACGATTTCCTGCAATTCCTCGCGCGCTTCGTCGATGCCGGCGACGTCGTCGAACGTGACCTTGCCTTCCTTTTGCGTCAGCAAGCGCGCGCGCGACTTGCCGAAGCCCATCGCGCCCGAGCCCGAATTCTTCTGCATCTGGCGCAGCACGAAGAAGGCGATGCCGAGGAAGAGCAGGAAAGGTAGCGACTGGACGAGGATATATTGCCAGATCGACGGGCCCTCCTCGGGCCGCGCGGTGATCGTCACGCCCTTGCGCAGCAGCCGGTCGGTCAGCTGCGGGTCTTGCGGGGCATAGGTGCGGAACTTGTCGCCGCTCGTCAGCGTGCCGGTCACGACATCGCCGGCGATATTGACCTCGCGCACCGAGCCCTCGTCGACCTTACCGAGGAATTGCGAATAAGCGAGCGTCGTGTTCGCCGCCGTGCTCTGCGTGCCGCTTTCGACGAGCGTGACGAACAGCGCGAGGCCGACGAGGATCGCCACCCACACCATCAGGCTCTTCATCCAGGGGTTGTTGTTCTCGGGCTGCTTGTCGTTGTCGTTCATCGGCATCGCATGGACCTCTTCAGCCTCCAACATAGGGGGCGAAGGATTAATGGCAATGGAACGAGCGCGCGATTGCGTCGATCAGCGTGATCGGCGCGGTGGCGCCCCCGCGAAGCGCCAGCGCGCGCCCTGTGGGCGGACGAGGACGCCCGCCTGGGTCGCGGCCTTGCCCGCCGCCAGCGCGTCGAGCAGCGGCTCGATGTTGGTGGCGGGGGTGAAGCCGGGGCGGGTGATGCCGCCCGCCGCGCGCACCGCCGCGATCGCCGCGCGCGCCAGGCGGCGGCGGAGTTCGCGCGGGAGCTCGGTCATGTCGAGCGTAATGCCGTTCGAGTCGCCCGGGTCGAGCGTCGCGCGGGCGCGCCACAGCCATAGTTCGACCGCGCGCAGCGTCGCCTCGGCCTCGGCGACATGCGCGGCCGCCTGCGCGAGCCGGGCGGGATCGAGCAGCGGCGTCGCGCCGAGCAGCGCGCGGAAGCGGGCGCGATCATAGCGGGGATCGGCATTGCTGGGATCGTCGACGAAGGGGAGCCCGGCCGCTTCGGCGAGCGCGCGCAACTCGGCGCGGCGCCAGCCGAGAAGCGGGCGGACGAGCAGAAGCGCGCGTGCCGCATCGATTTCCGCATCGCCACTCGCCGTCGCCCCCGCGCAAGCAGGGGCCTCGGGCCAGGGCAGCGCTTCGCCCCCCAAAGGCCCCAGCTTTCGCTGGGGCGACGCTGCAACCGCGCCGTCGGCGAGATCGCCGCCCCAGGTCATTTCCTGCACCGCCCGCGCCCCCGCGAGCCCCGCGACCCCCGATCCGCGCGCGGCGCGCATCAGGAAGGTTTCGGCCTGAT
>LWDI01000068.1 GCA_002083475.1 Proteobacteria bacterium SG_bin5 | reverse complement strand
AGCGGCGCCGCGCTCGCCTCGATCCCATGGCTCGCGCGCGCGGGCCCGGCGGGAAGCGCGATCAATTCGGGCCGCGCCTGGGCGACGACGCGCAGCAAGGTCGATTGAAAATCATAATCGGCGGGCAGCCGCGCGACATCGCCCAGCCGCCGCACGTTCACCCGCGCCATCCCCGCCCAAATCGCGTCGCGCCCGACCCGCTCGAGCCCCGGCAGCGCGTCAGCGTCGCTCGTCACCAGCAGCGCGTCGCCGGGCGCGGCGGTGAGCAAGGCGAGCGTTTCGGCGCTCGTCACCAACCCATCGGCGAGCATGAGCACTTGCGCGAGCGGGTGGAGCTTGGCCACCGCCTCGCTCGCGCCGCGCACCGCGTCGATCGCGATGCCATGCCGCGCCATGCGGTTGATCGCGCCGAGCAATTCGGGGGTCAACCGCTCGACCACCACCACGATCTGCCCCGCCCCCGCGCCCGCGAGCAGCCGCGCCTGAAATTCGATCAGGCTATGCCCGCCGAAGGGCAGGGTCGCGACGAGCGTATCGGGGCTGTCATCGGCATCGGCGATGGCGAAGAGGAGACCGGCAAGCATCGCCGGGGGCTTAAGCGAGCGCGCGCGGCTTGGCAAAGGGCGGCGATGCTGCCGCCGCGATGAAAGCGAAAGCCGCTAAAACCGCCCCACCGCGCGTTCGACCCGCGCGACCAAGCGCAAATCCTTGGGCGCGCCCGCGACTTCCTCGGCGAGCGCCATCAGCCGCACCGCGCCGAAACTCGCGGCCAGCCCCTTCAAGCGCAGCCCGGCCGCGCGCCAAGCCTCGGGCGTCTCCGCCGTCCGCAGCGCCGCGACGCAGCGTTCGGCGCTCTCAAGAAAGGCGCGGCGCAGCTCGGCGATCAGCTGCGGGTCCTCGCCCACCGCCGCCGCCAAGGTCGCATCGATTGCCCCGGGATCATAGGCCATGGCGACACCGTAGTTCCGCAAGGTTAAGCGAAGGTTGCGAAAACTTTTGCGCGCGCGGCTTTCGTGTTAGGCAGAAGCGATGGATGGGGGAACCAGGCTCGACCCGCGCTACGACGCACCCGATGGGGCGGACGATCTTTTGTTGCTCGACGAGCCGCTGGACGACGCCCCCTTGCCGCTGGCGCTCGATCAAGCGCCCGCCACGCCCGAACCCGCCGCGCCGCGCCGTTCGATCGTCGCACCGCTGTTCGCGGGGCTCGCTGCGCTCGCCTGGCTCGGCGGCGCCCTCGCGCTGCTGCGGCCGGCGTTCGTCGCGGCGCTGAGCCCGATCGAGCTCGTCGAGCTGATCGCGGCGCTTTGTGTGCCGCTCGCGCTGATCGTCTTGCTGTTGCTGCTGGCGATGCGCACCAGCCGCGCGGAGGCGCGCCGCTTCGCCGATGTCGCCGCGGCGATGCGCGCCGAGGCCCGGGCGCTCGAGGCGACGCTCGCGCGCGTCGGCGCGCGGCTCGAGGCGGGGCGGCAAGCGCTCGCCGAGCAAAATGCCGCCTTGACGGCGATGAGCGACGCCGCCGCCGCGCGGCTCGCCGCGACCAGCGACGGCATGGCGCACCAGATCGCCCAGGCCGACGACCAGGCGCGAAGCCTGAGCGCGGCGGTGAGCGACGCCGAGGCGCGGCTTTCCGCTTTGCTGGAAGCGCTGCCCCGCGCCGAGGCGACCACCGACACGCTCACCCAGGCGATCGAGCGCGGGACGGCCGCCACCGACGCCGCGAGCGCGTTGCTCGCCGAACGCTATGCGCAATTGCAGGCCGAGGCGCGCGCCAGCGAACAGGCCGCGCGCGGCGCCGCCGAGCGCCTCGCCGCCGAGAGCGAAGCGATGGCGGGCATGGTGCAAGCAGCGGTCGCGCGGCTGGAAGGCGCGAGCGACGCGACCGCGCAGCGCGTGACCGGGCTGCTCGGCCAAACCGCCGACGCGGTCGACGACGCGCGCGCCGGCATCGCCGCCCAGGGCGAAGCGGTGCTCGACATGCTGAGCGCGCATCAAAACGGGCTCGAACGCGCCGGGCGCGACGCGATCGAAGCGCTCGCCGCGCGGATCGGCGAGGTCGATGCGCTGGTCGATCGCATCGCCGCGCGCCTCGCCGATCAGCGCCGCGCGGGCGACGCGCTCGCGGGCGACCTCGACCGCCAGTTCCAGATCATCGAGACGCGCGTCGCCGACTTTCACGGCCAGGCGATCGAGCGCAACCAGACGCTCGCCGCCTCGATCAGCGCGCTCGGCGGCTCGGCCGAGGCGATGGGCGAAACGCTGCAGATCGGCGAGCGGCTCGCGCGCAACACGATCAAGACGAGCGAGGATCTGCTGATCGCGCTCGATGCCGCCGCCCGCGAGATCGACGAAACCCTGCCCGAGGCGCTCGCCCGGCTCGACGCGCGGATCGGCGCGAGCCGCCAAGTGGTCGCGAGCGCCAAGCCCGAGCTGCTCGCGCTGGTGACGGCGGCCGAGAGCACGCATGACGCGATCGAGGCGATCGCGCAGGTGATTCAGGGCCAGCGGCGCACGCTCGACGAATTGTCGCGCCTGCTCAACGAAGCGCTCGCAACCGGCCGCGAGCGCGCCGAGGCGATCGGCGAAGCGCTCGACGAGACGATCGGGCGCACTCAGGATTTCACCAGCCAGGCCGCGCCCCGGCTGATGGAGGCGCTGGTGAAGGTGCGCGATTCGGCCGCCGTCGCCGCCGATCGCGCGCGCGAAACGCTCGGCGCCGTGATCCCCGAGGCGGCGGCGCTGATCGAAAACGCCAGCACTCAAGCGATGCAGCGCGCGCTCGGCCAAAGCTTCGAGCGGCATTTGCACGAGCTGAGCAAGGCCGCCGACGGCGCGGTGAGCGCGGCGCAGCGCGCCTCCGATCGGCTCGCCGAGCAATTGCTGACGATCGAGGGCGCGGCGCGCGAGGTCGACGCGCGCATCGAACAGGCGCGGATCGAGCGCGACCAGGCCGAGACCGAAAGCTTCGGCCGCAGGTCGTCGCTGCTGATCGAAGCGCTCAATTCGGCGTCGATCGACATCGCCAAGGCTTTTTCCGCCGAGGTCGCCGACAGCGCCTGGGCGGCTTATTTGAAGGGCGATCGCGGCGTCTTCACCCGCCGCGCGGTACGGCTGCTCGACGCGGGCGAAGCGCGCGAAGTGGCGCGGCTTTACGATCTGGACGGCGGCTTCCGTGACCAGGTGAACCGCTATATCCATGATTTCGAAGCGATGCTGCGCATCGTCCTCGCCCAGCGCGATGGCGCGCCGATCGGGGTGACCTTGCTCTCGTCGGACATGGGCAAGCTTTACGTCGCGCTCGCCCAGGCGATCGAGCGGTTGCGGGCCTGAGGGGGCGGCGTACCCGTGACGATTTCCGCCGCGATCCCCCCGGATCGTCGTCCCCGCGCAGGCGGGGATCCATTCGGGCTGGCCGCTGATTAGAGCTGTTTGCGATCATGCCGGTTCGCTCCTCCCCCGGCGGGGGAGGTGGCAGTCGCGCAAGCGACTGACGGAGGGGTGTCCCCGGCAGATCGAGGGCGATACCCCTCCACCATTCGCTACGCGAATGGTCCCCAGTTCAGGGTCGGATCGTCCCCCGGACGATCCTTGACCGTGCGGGGCACGGTCAACCCTGAACTCCTTGCAGGGGAGGAGCCTTTTTCGCCAAGCCATTGGCTCGGTGTGATCGCAAACAGCGCTAGCGCACGGAACTGGACGCTGGAATGTTCAGTTAGACCGAGCCGCGCTAAATGATAACCACATTCCTGCCGTTCGTGCTGAGCCTGTCGAAGCACCGTTCTTCTTGTCCGCAGCCGAAAGGCACGACCGCCCTTCGACAACGGGCGAACGGTTCATCCTCCACGCACGATGCGCTAACCGCAGCCCGCTCTAATGCCGCGGCCCCGCCCAAGTGAAGAAGTCGATCATCCCCGGCGTGATCCAGCCATAGCGATAGTTCAGCATGAACAGGCCGAACAAGATCGTCGCCACCACCGTCACCCGCGCGACCAGCCGCCAGGGGCGGAACTCGGCCGGGGCGCTATCGGCCTGCCCCGGCACCTTGGGCACCCCCGCCTCGTCGGCGGTGCGCACGCCGAAGGGGAGCACGATGAACACCGTGAACACCCAGAACAGAAAGTAAATCGCGATCGCCGAGCCGATGGGCATGGCCGACTCCTTCGTGGCCGCCCTTTACGCCTCGATCAACAGCACGTCGACCACCGGCTTCTTCCCCGTCCAGCGGGTCGCCACCCGACGCACCGCCAGCCGCACGCCCTCGCGCAATTTCTCGCGGTCGCGCCCGCCCTCGATCAAGGCATCGGTCGCGGCTTCGGCCGCCTCGGCGAGGAACGGCTCGCGCTCTTCCTCCACGGGCAGGCCGTTCAGCCGCAGCTGCGGCCGGCCGAGCAGCCGCCCGCCCTTGCCGATCGCGGCGGCGACCGAAATCTGGCCGTTGATCGCGATCTTGCGCCGCTCGTTGATCGTGCCGCCATCGGCGGGGAGAATAACGTCGCCGTCGAGCACCAGCCGCCCGACCGGCGCATGGCCGATCTTGGCGGGCTTGCCGGGGGCGAGCCGCAGGATGTCGCCGTCGCGCTGCACCACCGCCTGGGGGATGCCGCATTCCTTGCCGAAGCGCGCCTGCTCCATCAGATGGCGCATTTCGCCGTGCACCGGCACCAGAATCTCGGGCCGGATCCAATCATACATTTTGGCGAGCTCGGGGCGCCCGGGATGGCCCGAGACGTGCACATGCGCCTGGCGATCGGTAATCATCACCACGCCCTTGGCGGCGAGCTGGTTCATGATCCGCCCGATCGCGACCTCGTTGCCGGGGATTTGCTTGGACGAAAAGATCACCGTGTCGCCCTCGCTCAGGCGGATCGGGTGGCTATCCCCGGCGATCCGCGCGAGCGCGGCGCGCTCCTCGCCCTGGCCGCCGGTGGCGATGACGAGCACTTGGTTCGCGGGCAGGCGCATCGCCAGATCGACGTCGATCAGCTCGGGCAAATCGCGCAAATAGCCGGTCGCGCGCGCGACCTTGAGGATACGGTCGAGCGAGCGCCCCGCGACGCACAGCCGCCGCCCGCTGTCGCGCGCCACCTCGGCGAGCGTCTTGAGCCGCGCGGCGTTGGAGGCGAAGGTCGTCACCAGCACCCGGCCCGGCGCGGCGGCGACCGCCTCGAGCAAGCCGTCGCGCACGCTCGCCTCGGAGCCCGAGGCTTGCGGGTTGAACACATTGGTCGAATCGCACACCAAAGCGAGCACGCCTTCGTCGCCGATCGCGGCGAGCGCCTCGGGCGGCGCGCCGGCGGTGAGCACCGGCGTTTCGTCGAGCTTCCAATCGCCGGTGTGGAACACGCGGCCGAGCGGTGTTTCGATCAGCAGCGCATTGCCTTCCGGAATCGAATGCGCGACCGGCACGAAGCGCAGGCCGAACGGCCCGAGCGCGAATGCCTCGCCCGGCTGGACGATCTTGAGCTTCACCCGCTCGCGATTGCCCTCTTCCTCCAGCTTGCCGGCGATCAGCCCGGCGGTGAAGGGCGAGGCATAGAGCGGCACGCCCAAATCCTCCGCCAGATACGGCAGCGCGCCGATATGATCCTCATGGCCGTGCGTGAGCACGATGCCGAGCAGATCGTCGATCCGTTCCTCGATGAAAGCGAGATCGGGCAGGATCAGCTCGACCCCGGGATAAGCGGGATCGGCGAAGGTGAGGCCGCAATCGACCATGATCCACTTGCCCTGGCAGCCATAGAGATTGACGTTCATGCCAATCTCACCCGAGCCCCCCAGCGCCACGAAAATCAGTTCATTCCCTGGTGTCACGTTGTTTCTATTTCTTTCTTTGATCACGCCCCAGCCCCCGGCGGAGCCGGGCACGGGTGGGGCGAAGGGGAAAAGCCGGCGCGGCCGGCGCGGTCATGCGGTGATATGGGCGCGTTCCCACATCAGCGCCAGCCCTTGAATGGTGAGATCGGGCTCGATCGCGTCGAAAACAGCGGTGTGGCGCTCGAACAGGATGGCGAGCCCGCCGGTCGCGATCACTTTGGCCGGGCGGCCGATTTCGGCCTTCAGCCGCGCGACCAGCCCCTCGATCATCGCGATATAGCCCCAATAAATGCCGATATGCATCTGGCTCACCGTGTCGCGCCCGATCACGCAGGTATCGGCGGGCGCCTCGATCGCGATGCGCGGCAGCTTGGCGGCGGCGGTGACGAGCGCGTCGAGCGACAGGTTGATGCCCGGCGCGATGATCCCGCCCTTATAGGCACCGTTGAAATCGATCACCTCGAAAGTGGTCGCGGTGCCGAAATCGATCACGATCAGGTCGCCGGGGTGGAGCGCATGCGCGGCGACCGTGTTCACCGCGCGATCGGCGCCGAGCGAGGTCGGCTCCTTGACGTCGATCTCGAACCCCCATTCGACCGGCGGCTGGCCGGCGATGAGCGGTTCGGTGTTGAAATATTTGCGCGCGAGCGTTTGCAGATTGTGCAGCGCGCGCGGCACGACGGTGGCGATGATCACGCCCGTCACTTGCTCGCGGGTGTAGCCTTCGAGCGTGAGCAATTGGCTTAGCCACACCGCATATTCGTCCGCCGTGCGCCGCGCCTCGGTCGCGATCCGCCAGCGCGCGAGGATTTGCTGGTCCTTCACCAGCGCGAACACCACGTTGGTGTTGCCGGCATCGATCGCGAGCAGCATGTTTTCCCCCTTTGAGCCAGCGACGGGCAGTTTACGCTCTCTTCAGCCGTCACCCCGGCCTCGAGCCGGGGTCCCGCTCTCGGAAGCGTGCAAGGCAGCGGGACCCCGGGTCAAGCCCGGGGTGACGAGAAAAGGGGGCGCGCTCAAACCAGAAACACATCGCCCGCGTGAATGACATGCCGGCCGCCGTCCGCCAAGCCAAGGATCAGCGCGCCGTCGCGGTCGAGCCCCTCGAACCGCCCCTCGAGCCGCCCGCCATCGGGCAAGGCGACCGCGAGCGCGGTGCCCGGCGGATGCGCGCGCGCGGCCCAGGCCTCGGCGATCGCCGCCAGCCCCTCGCCGCGCCAGCGCGCGAGCCAAGCGCCGAAGCGCGCGGCGAGGTCGCGCGCGAAATCCTCGGGCAGCGGCGCCGGGGCGTGGGCGCCGAGGCTCGTCACCGGGCGATCGAGCCCTTGCGGATGATGCGCGAGGTTGACGCCGATTCCCACCACCACAGCGTCGCCCGCGCGCTCGAGCAGAATGCCGGCGAGCTTGGCGCCATGGAGAAGCAAGTCGTTGGGCCATTTGAGTTGGAGGGCCGCTGCCGTTCGTAGCGGCGGCTCTCCGCTCCTCCCCTGTAAGGGGAGGTGGCGCGCGAAGCGCGACGGAGGGGTGTCACCATCTATTCGAGGGCAATACCCCTCCACCATCGCTTCGCGATGGTCCCCCTCCCCTTTCAGGGGAGGAGCTGGTTCAGCGCCGCGCGAGCGGAGAAACCCCGCCACCGCCTCATGCACCGCCAACCCCGCCACCAGCGCGAGCCCCGGCGCCCCCGGGTCGCTGGCGCGCAGTCGCACCAGGGTCGAGCCGTAGAAATTGCCCGGTGGCGACACCCACGCCCGGCCCTGGCGCCCCCGCCCCGCGCGCTGGCGCTCGGCGCGCAGCCAGAACCCCTCTTCGACCTGGTCGGCGAGCGCGAGCAGATCGGCGTTGGTCGATCCGGTCTCGGCGACCGCGCGGATCGTCAGAACAGCGCCTTCGCCGCCGCCAGGCTCCAGGCCGCGAGCGCGGGGATCGCCAGATAGCCGAGCGGCGAGAGGAACACGGTCGATGCCGCGATCAACCCGCCCTCGACGCCGCTTTCCACCGGCGCGAAGGCCGGCGCGGGCTCGTCGAAATACATCGTCTTGACGATGCGCAGATAATAATAAGCGCCGATCACCGAGAGCGCGATGCCGACCGCCGCATAAGCGAACAGCCCCGCCTGCACCGCCGCCCAGAACACCGCGAATTTGGCGTAAAAGCCGAACAAGGGCGGAATGCCCGCGAGCGAGAACATCATCACCGCGAGCGCGAACGCCAAATAGGGCTTGGTCCGCGACAGGCCGGAAAGGCTCGCGACCTCCTCGATATGGCGGCCCTCGGCATCCTTCATCTGCAGCACGATCAGGAAGCTGCCGAGCGTCATGACGATATAGATCGCCATATAGATCAGCACCGCCGAACCCCCCTGGGGCGTCCCCGCCGCGAGCCCGATCAGCGCGAAGCCGACATTGTTGATCGACGAATAGGCGAGCAGCCGCTTGATGTTCGCTTGACCGATCGCCCCCGCCGCGCCGAGCACGATCGAGGCCAGCGAGGCGAAGATCACGATCTGGCGCCATTCGAGCTGCGCCGGGCCCATCGCCTCGATCGCGACGCGCACCGTCAGCAGCAGCGCGGCGACCTTGGGCGCCGAGCCGAAAAAGGCGGTGACCGGCGTCGGCGCGCCTTCGTAAACGTCGGGCGTCCACATGTGGAAGGGCACCGCGCTCATCTTGAAGGCGAGCCCCGCGAAGACGAACACCAGCCCGAAGAGCAGCCCCTTCGAATGCGCGCCGACATAAGCCGTCGCGATCGAATCGAACAAGGTCGTGCCGCTGAAGCCGTAAACCAGCGAGATGCCGTAGAGCAGGATCCCGCTCGCCAGCGCGCCGAGCACGAAATATTTGAGCCCCGCTTCGGCCGAGCGGCTGTCGCGCCGCATGAAGCTCGCGAGCACATAGGCCGCCAAGCTCTGCAGCTCGAGCCCGACGTAAAGCGTCAGCAGATCGCCCGCCGACACCATCATCCCCATGCCGACCGCCGACAGCAGAATCAGCACCGGATATTCGGGGCGCAGATTCTCGCCCGGGGTGCGCTCGAAAAAGCCCGGCGCCATCAGGATCGCGACGGCGGCGGCGCCATAGATCAGCACCTTGGCGAACACCGCGAAGGCATCGGCCTTATAGAGCCCGGCGAAGGCATCGCCCCCGGTCGAAACCCCGAGCGCGATTCCGGCCCCCAGCAGCACCGCGACCGAGACCCAGCCGATCGCGCGCGCGACGCCCTGCCCGCCCCAGGCGGCGACCATCATCAGCGCGATCGCGCCGATCGACAGCACCAGCTCGGGCAGCGTCATCAGCAAATTGGTGGCATAAGTCATTGATGCGCCTCCGCGGCCGCGACCGTCGCGGCGGGCTTGCCCGGGGTCGGTAGCGAATCCCCGGCGGGCTTCGCCGACGCCACGCGCGCGACCAACGCGCCGACATCGGCGCGCATCGGCGCGAGGAAGCTTTCGGGATAAACCCCCATCCACAGCACCGCGAGCCCGAGCGGCACGAGCATCGCCAGCTCGCGCGCCGAAAGATCGGGCATCAGCTTCACGTCCTGATGCACCAGATCGCCGAAGGCGACGCGGGCATAGAGATAAAGCATATAAGCCGCGCCCAGGATGATGCCGGTCGTGCACAGCAGCGCCGCCCAGGTCGAGACCTGATAAGTGCCCGCGAGCGACAGAAATTCACCGACGAACCCACTCGTCCCCGGCAACCCGATCGAGGCCATGGTGAAGAGCAGGAAGAAAGTCGCATAGCGCGGCATGTTGATCGCGAGCCCGCCATAGCGCGCGATCTCGCGCGTGTGCAGCCGATCATAGATGATGCCGACGCACAGGAAGAGCGCGCCCGAGACCAGCCCATGGCTGAGCATCACGATCATCGCGCCTTCGATGCCCTGGCGGTTGAAGGCGAACAGCCCGATCGTCACGATCGCCATATGCGCGACCGAGGAATAAGCGATCAGCTTCTTCATGTCGCTCTGCACCAGCGCGACGAGGCTGGTATAGATCACCGCCACCGCCGACAGCGCCAGGATCAGCCAAGTGAGCTCGGCCGAGGCCTGCGGGAACATCGGCACCGAGAAGCGCAGGAAACCATAGCCGCCGAGCTTCAGCAGCACCCCCGCCAGGATCACCGAGCCCGCCGTCGGCGCCTGGACGTGCGCGTCGGGCAGCCAGGTGTGGACCGGCCACATCGGCATCTTCACCGCGAAGGAAGCGAAGAAAGCGAGCCACAGCCAGGTTTGCGCCGCGACCGGGAAATCATGCCGGAGCAGATCGGGGATGTAGCTCGTGCCCGCCTGCTGCGCCATGTAGAGCATCGCGATCAGCATCAGCAGCGAGCCGAGCAAAGTATAGAGAAAGAATTTGTAGCTCGCGTACACCCGGTTCGCGCCGCCCCAAATGCCGATGATCAGGAACATCGGGATCAGCCCGCCTTCGAAGAAGACGTAGAAGAGGAACAGATCCTGCGCCGCGAACGTGCCGATCATCAGCACTTCGGTGAAGAGGAACGCGGCCATATATTCGGGCACGCGCTCGGTCACCGATTCCCAGCTCGCGCCGATGCAGATCGGCATCAGGAAGACGCTGAGCATGATCAGCATCAGCGCGAAGCCGTCGATCCCCAGCGACCAGCCGAACTGGCCGAAGATCGGCGCCGATCGCTCGACGAACTGCCACTGCGCGCCGCCGATATCGAAATTCGCCCAGAGATAAATGCCGAGCGCGAGATCGACCAAGGTCGCCGCGAGCGCGAGCCACCGCGCGCCCTTGGCATCGAGGAACAAGCACCCCGCCGCCGCGAGCGCGGGGACGAGCAGCATGATCGATAGGATGGGAAAACCGTTCATCGCCCCCTCAGCTCGCGATTGCCCAGGTGACCAAAGCGGTAAGCCCGATCAGCATGACGAAGGCATAGGTATAGAGATAGCCCGATTGCAGCGCTGCCGCCCCGCGGCTGCCGCTCGCGACCACCGCCGCGACGCCATTGGGGCCGAAGCGGTCGATCGTCTGCTCGTCGCCGCGCTTCCAGAACAGCCGGCCGATCGCGAAGGCGGGACGGACGAACAGCCGGTCATAAAGCTCGTCGAAATACCATTTGTGCATCAGCCAATCATAGATCAGCCACGCGCCATTGGCGGTCCGCGTCGGCAGCGAGGGATCGCGGACATAGGCGTGCCAGGCGCCAAAAAGGCCGAGCAACATCACGATCGCGGTCGACAGCTTCACGCCGAGCGGCACTTCGTGCGTTTCATGCGCGAGATGCTCGTTGAACGCGAGCGCGCCGCGCCAGAAGCTCTTGCCCGCCTCGGGCTCGATGAACGCGCCGTGGAAAACGAAGCCCGCCGCGATCGCGCCGATCGATAGGAGCCCGAGCGGCACAAGCATCGTCCAGGGGCTCTCATGCGGGTGATAGCCGGCGGTGCCCTCATGCCCATGATCGTGCGCGGCATCGTGCGGATCGGGCGTGTGACCGGCATCTTCAAGCGCGACGTCGCCATGATGTTCGACCGCGTGCGCGTCGCCATGGTCGTGGCCGTGCGCGGCGTGCTGGATATGCTCGGAGCCCGCCCAGCGCGGCTTGCCCCAGAAGGTGAGGAACATCAGTCGCCACGAATAGAAGCTCGTCAGCAGCGCGACGATGATCCCGGTGATCGCCGCGCCCTGGCGCCCGGCCGCCCAGGCACCCTCGATGATCGCGTCCTTCGAATGGAAGCCCGCGAAACCGATCGCCAACTCGTTGCCGAACACGGCGGGCACGCCGACGCCGGTGATCGCGAGCGTCCCCATCATCATCGCCCAGAAAGTGAGCGGGATGTGCTTCCGCAAGGCCCCGTAATAGCGCATGTCCTGCTCATGGTGCATCGCATGGATCACCGACCCCGCGCCCAGGAACAGCAAAGCCTTGAAGAAGGCGTGGGTGAACAAATGGAACATCGCCGCGCCATAGGCGCCGGTGCCGGCGGCGAAGAACATATAGCCGAGCTGCGAACAGGTCGAATAAGCGATCACGCGCTTGATGTCGGTCTGGACCAGGCCAACCGTGGCCGCGAAGAAGCAGGTCGCGGCGCCCACCGCCATCACCACGTCGAGCGCGATCGGGCTCGCGTTGAACAGGGGCGACAGGCGGCAGACCATGAACACGCCCGCCGTCACCATCGTCGCGGCGTGGATCAGCGCGGAGACCGGGGTCGGCCCTTCCATCGCGTCGGGGAGCCAGGTGTGGAGCCCCAATTGCGCCGATTTGCCCATCGCGCCGACGAACAACAGCAGGCAGCACACCGTTAGCGTATCGGCGCGGAACCAGAGGAAACCGATCGTCGAGCCCGCATGATCGGGCACCGCCGCCAGGATCTCGGGGATCGAGATGGTGCCGAACACCAGGTAAACCGCGAAAATCCCGAGCATGAAGCCCAGATCGCCGACGCGATTGACGACGAACGCCTTGATCGCCGCCGCTTTGGCGCTCGGCTTCCTGAACCAGAAGCCGATCAGCAAATAGCTGGCGAGACCGACGCCTTCCCAACCGAAGAACAGCTGGACGATGTTCTGCGCCGTCACCAGCATCAGCATCGCGAAGGTGAACAGCGAGAGATAGGCGAAGAAGCGCGGCTGGTCCGGGTCCTCCGCCATATAGCCCCAGCTATAAAGGTGGACGAGCGCCGAGACCGAGGTGATCACGACGAGCATCACCGCCGTCAGCGCGTCGACCCGCAGCGACCAATCGATCACCATCCCGCCCGAATGGATCCAGGCCGAGATCGGGGTGACGGTGGCGGGCGCGGCGCCTTGGAGGAAAGCGATGAAAATCGGCCAGCTGAGCGCGCAGGAGGCGAACAACGCCCCCGTCGTCACGCTCTTGGCCGCGACATTGCCGATCGCGCGATTGCCGAGCCCGGCGATCAGCGACGCGACCAGCGGCAGGAAAACGATCAGCAGGATGGAGGTGCCCATCTTTACCCCTTCATCCGATTGACATCGTCGACCGCGATCGTGCCGCGGCCACGGAAGAAGATCACCAGGATCGCGAGCCCGATCGCCGCTTCGCCGGCGGCGACCGTCAGCACGAACATCGCGAAAACCTGGCCGACCAGATCGCCCAGGAACGCGCTGAAGGCGACGAAATTGAGGTTCACCGCGAGCAGGATCAGCTCGATCGCCATCAGGATGACGATGATGTTCTTGCGGTTGAGGAAAATGCCGAGCACGCCCATGGTGAACAGGATCGCGGCGACGACGAGATAGTGAATGAGCCCGATCACAACGGCGCTCCAATCGATGCGAACAACGCGTTTTCCAAGAAACCCGTCACCCAGGCCCCCGAGCCGAGGTCCCGCTGCCGGGCGACCGAAGAAGCGGGACCCCGGGTCAAGCCCGGGGTGACGGCGCGAATTTGGGTGGTTGCCGAGTGGCGCGGCTCGCTCATCACAGCTCCACCCCCTGGCCGACCGGCTGGTTGACGTTCCGCACCGCTTCCTCGGGCCGGCGCGCGATTTGGCGGCCGACATTCTGCGGCTTCACCCCCTGGCGTTTGCGGTGGGTGAGCACGATCGCGCCGATCATCGCGACCAGCAGCACCAGCCCGGCGGCTTCGAAAATATAGAGGTAACGCGAATAGAGCAGCTCGCCGATCGCCTCGATATTGGGCTTGGCTGCGGGCGTCGGCGCGATGCGGCGGCCGAGCGCGATCGGCCCCGTTCGCCAGGCGCCGACCGCGATGAAAATCTCCACCGCCAAGGCGGTCGCGAGCGCGAGGCCCGGCCATACATAAGCGTAAACGCCCCGCCGCAGCGCGACGAAATCGACGTCGAGCATCATCACCACGAACAGGAACAGCACCGAGACCGCGCCGACGTAAACGATCACCAGCAGCATCGCGATGAACTCGGCGCCCGCCAGCACCATCAGCCCGGCGGCGTTGAAAAAAGCGAAAATCAGCCACAACACCGAATGCACCGGGTTGCGCGAGGCGATCGTCATCGCGCCCGACAGCAAGGTGATGCCGGCGAAAAGATAAAAGGCGAAGACCTGGATCAAGCTTTGAGCCCCTGTTTCCGGCATCGTCCTGGGCCGCCAGCTGGCGCCCGGGCGGCGGCGGCGCGGCTGGCCGCCGTTCGTTGAATCGGTGTCGCGGCGGCTTTAGCGATAGGGCGCATCGGCGGCAAGATTGGCGGCGAGCACGCTTTCCCAGCGATCGCCGTTATCGAGCAGCTTGGCCTTGTCGTAGATCAGCTCCTCGCGCGTTTCGGTCGAAAATTCGAAATTCGGCCCCTCGACGATCGCATCGACCGGGCAGGCCTCCTGGCAAAAGCCGCAATAGATGCACTTGGTCATGTCGATGTCGTAGCGCGTGGTGCGCCGGCTGCCGTCGGCGCGCGGCTCGGCCTCGATCGTGATCGCCTGCGCGGGGCAGATCGCCTCGCACAATTTGCACGCGATGCACCGCTCCTCGCCATTGGGATAGCGGCGCAAGGCGTGCTCGCCGCGAAAGCGCGGGGAGATCGGGTTCTTTTCGAACGGATAGTTGATCGTCGCCTTGGGCTTGAAGAAATAGCTCAAGGTCAGCGCATGAGCCTTCAGAAATTCCCAAAGGGTGAAGGCTTTGAGGGTTTGCAAGACGCTCACGATAACTTCCCCTCTCTACGGCACTTGCCCTTCGCAATTACAGTAAACGGCTTACGGGTGCCAGCCTTGCTGTCGGTTGCCAAAGCCACCGGCATAATGTCGACAATAGCTCCATCAGCTTGGTCGACGAGCTGTACGGTCGTCAGGCACCCAGTTTCCGTAAACATGCATCCAGCCGCTCGCGCAGAAAAGAACGTGTATGACGCCTTCGATGTCATCAACACAGGGTGGATACCGCTGATCTGGATGGGATCATCTTTCCAAGAAACGTCGGCCACCAATTGATCATTGGTCGACGTTGTTATCTTGACCTGGAACTTCCAATTCTCCCTCGGAACACTCGGGAAACTTATTTCCTGCAAGCGCACCCCTTCTTTGGTCTCGATCAACGACCGTATCGGGTCAAGCTCGCAGTCGTACCGCAAAACACTAGCAGCCGCGGCGAGGATCAAAATCGGGTTCACGCCGGCACTCCCACACGCACGAGCATCAGATAGCCCGAGACGAGGAACAGAAAGACGAGGCTCAGCGGCAGGAACACCTTCCACCCCAGCCGCATCAGCTGATCATAGCGGTAGCGCGGCACCGTCGCCTTCACCCAGCTGAACAGGAAGAAGAACACCCAGATCTTGGCGAACAGCCACAGGATATTCAGCCCGAACGGCAGATCGAGGAACGGCAGGTTGAGCGGCGGCAGCCAGCCGCCCCAGAACAGGATCGCGTTCAGCGCGCACATCAGGATGACGTTGGCGTACTCACCCAGCCAGAACAGCGCGAAGCTCATCGACGAATATTCGGTCTGGAAGCCCGCGACCAGCTCGCTTTCCGCCTCGGTCAAGTCGAACGGCGCGCGCGCGGTTTCGGCCATCGAGCTGATGAAGAACACGACCGCCATCGGGAAGAGCAGCGGGTTGAAGCCGAAGCCGTTCAACAGCCCGAAAATATGCCCCTGCTGCGCGTTGACGATGGTCGAGAGGTTGAAGCTCCCCGCCCAGAGCACCACCGAAATCAGCACGAAACCGATCGCGACTTCGTAAGACACCATCTGCGCCGATGCACGCAAGGCGCTGTAAAACGGATATTTCGAATTGCTCGACCAGCCCGCGATGATGACGCCGTACACACCCAGCGACGACGCGGCGAGCACGTAGAGCAGCCCGACATTGATGTTGGCGAGCACCACCCCGGGCGCGAACGGGATCACCGCCCACACGATCAAGGCGACCGTGAAAGTGATGATCGGCGCGAGCAGGAACAGGCCCTTGTTGGCGCTCGCCGGAATGATCGTTTCCTGCAGGAACACCTTGATCCCGTCCGCGAAGGACTGGAGCAGCCCGAATGGCCCGACGACGTTCGGTCCTTTCCGCAGCGCGATCGCCGCCCAGATCTTGCGGTCGGCATAGATGATCATCGCCACCGCGAGCATCACCGGGAAAGCGATGACGAGGATGTCGATCAGGGTCCACAGGAACCACGACCAGCCATAGCCGAGATAAGCGGAAGTCCAGCTGGTCATCGTGTCGTTTCCCCCTTCCCCGGCGAAGGCCGGGGCCCAGTCGCGCGGGTGGTTCTTATCGAGCGTATCGCCCGGCTGATTGAGCGACTGCCGCTGGGCCCCGGCCTTCGCCGGGGAAGCAAGCGGGATTGCGCGGCCGATCGGCCGATCCATAAGCTCAGGAATCAGGTGAGCCGACTTACGCCACTCATAAAGCGCGGGATGGGTCACGCGAAATTTCTCGATCTCGGCGACTTCCCAATCCGGGAAGCCCTCAGGGGAGACGCCCCTCACTCCGCCGCCTCCGCGAAATTCTCGCCATGGATCAGTTCGGCCGAGCAGCGCTGCATCGTCGGGCTCGCGCGGCAGATGGCGTTGGTGAGGTAGAAATCGGCGATCGGGTAGCGCTCGATCACGCCGCGCGCCTCGGCGGGCAGCGCGGGCGGGTTCCAGTCGAACCGGGCGAGGCCCAATTCGCCCAGCGCGGGCACCTCGGCCGCCATTTGCGCGCGCAGTTCGTCGAGCGTGTCGAACGGCAGCGGCTGGCCGAGCCGATCGGAGAGCGCGCGGAAGATCGTCCAATCCTCGCGCGCGTCGCCGGGGGCGAACACCGCGCGCTCGCCGCGCTGCACCCGGCCCTCCAGATTGACCCAAGTGCCCGATTTCTCGGCATAGCTCGCCGCCGGCAGGATGATGTCGGCGGCCGCCGCGCCCTTGTCGCCATGATGGCCGACATAGACTTTGGTCGCGCCCGCGAAGCGGCTGAAATCGACCTCGTCGGCGCCCAGGAAGAACACCAGCTTGGGCGCCGCCGCCGCGATATCGGCGATGCCGCCGGCTTGCGCATAGCCGAGCATCAGCGCGCCCATCCGCGCGGCCGCCATATGCACCGTGTTGAAGCCGTTCCACCCCTCGCGCACCAGGTTGAACCGCGCGGCGAAAGCGAGCGCCCCGCCCAGCCCGGCCTTCAGCGCCGCCCCGCCCAGGATCACCATCGGCCGCTCGGCCTTGCCGAACGCCTCCGCCACCGCCTCGGGCAGGTCGCCCAGCACCGCCAGGTCGGCGCCAAGCCACTGGGCGCGATAAGTCAAATCGACCTCGGGCCCGATCGCGAAGACTTTCGCGCCGCGCTTGATCGCCTTGCGGACGCGCGTGTTCACCAGCGGCGCTTCCCAGCGCAAATTGGTGCCGATCAGCAGGATCGCGTCGGCCTCTTCGGTCCCCGCGATCGTCGTGTTGAAGTTGAGCGCGCTGATCGACGACACGTCATAATCAAGGCCCGTCTGCCGCCCTTCGAGCAAAGACGAGCCGAGCCCCTTGAGCAGCGCCTTGGCGGCGAACATCGTCTCGCAATCGACCAGATCGCCCGCGATCGCCGCGACCGAGGCGCCCGCCTCCACCGACACGATCGCGTCGAACGCCTCGTCCCAGCTCGCCGGCTGGAGCTTGCCGTCGCGGCGCACGAACGGCCGGTCGAGCCGCTTGCGCACCAGACCGTCGATCGCGTGGCGCGTCTTGTCGGTCGCCCACTCCTCGTTCACATCGTCGTTGATCACCGGCAGGCAGCGCAGCACCTGGCGCCCGCGGCTATCGAGCCGGATATTGGTGCCGACCGCGTCCATCACGTCGATCGTCAGCGTCTTCTTCAGCTCCCAAGGCCGCGCCTCGAACGCATAGGGTTTCGAGGTGAGCGCGCCGACCGGGCAGAGATCGACGATATTGCCCGAAAGCTCGCTGGTGACGGCGTGCTCGAGATACGAGGTGATTTGCATATTCTCGCCGCGATAGATCGCGCCGATTTCCTCGACGCCCGCGACTTCCTCCGCGAAGCGGACGCAGCGCGTGCATTGGATGCAGCGCGTCATCACCGTCTTCACGATCGGCCCCATATATTTCTCGGTCACCGCGCGCTTATTCTCGGCATAGCGGCTGGCGCCCCGGCCATAGGCCATCGCCTGGTCCTGCAGATCGCACTCGCCGCCCTGGTCGCAAATCGGGCAATCGAGCGGGTGGTTGATGAGGAGGAACTCCATCACCCCTTCGCGCGCGTTCTTCACCATCGGCGTGTTGGTGAAGACTTCCTGATTGTCGGCCGCCGGCAGCGCGCACGACGCCTGCGGCTTGGGCGGCCCCGGCTTCACCTCGACCAGGCACATGCGGCAATTGCCGGCGATGCTGAGGCGCTCATGATAGCAGAAACGCGGGATTTCCTTGCCGGCCGCCTCGCACGCCTGCATCACCGTGGCGCCCGCGGGGACTTCGACTTCGATCCCGTCGACTTTGAGTTTAGGCATAGCGTTTGATCTTTGCGAAAGCGAAGTTGGGACGATCGGGCGGCAGGATCAGCCGCTCGTTACGCGGATCGACGAGGACGTCCATGTCCTGCCTCGCGATCGCGCCGAGCAGCACTTCGTTACCGAGCACGAAGGCGGTGGTCGTCGTCTCGCGATTTTCGAACCGCACGGTCACCGGCGCGACGACGTCCACTTCTTCGGTGCGGCCATCGGCCATTTCCACCACACGGCGGCGTCGGGTTTTCAAGCCGAGTTGATCGCGCACCGCCTCGGTGATGCACAAATTGATCGCGCCGGTATCGACCAAAGCATCGACCTCGACCGGGTCGAGGTCCGGCCGCAAATCGTTGCTGAGTTTGATCAAGGCGTGGACGAACCCCATTAGCGCGCCGCCTCATCGAGTCGAACCGTCGCGTCGCCCCACATCCTTGCCGGCCTGACGCCCTTGGCGAGCGATGCCGGGATATTGGGGTGCGCCGGATTGGGAACGAGCTGGCGGCTGGCGGGATGGATCAGCAGATCCATCGCTTCCATCGGGATCGCGCCCAGCAGCACCTCGTCGCCCATCACATTGGCGGCGACCGTCGTCTCGCGGCCAAAAACCTCGATCCGCACGCCGCCGACATAGGGCACTTTCTTGGCCTCGCCCGAGGCGAGAATGACTTCGCGATCCTGCAGCCGGGTCAGCTTCAGCCGATCGGCGATCGCCTGCGGGATGCAAAGTTCCAGCGCGCCCGAATCGACCAAGGCGAGCGCATCGATTTCCTCGATCTGCGGCATCGCGATGTTCGACAGCCGGAGCTGCTGGCGGATAATGCCCATTATTCCGCCGCCTCCGCCATCGGCACCGCGCCTTTACGCTCGGCTATCCGCCGCTCGACTTCCGGGCGGAAGTGGCGCAGCAGACCCTGGATCGGCCAGGCCGCCGCGTCGCCCAATGCGCAAATCGTGTGGCCTTCGACCTGCTTGGTCACTTGATAAAGCGTGTCGATCTCGCTCACCTCGGCGTCGCCAGTGCGCAAGCGCTCCATCACCCGCCACATCCAGCCGGTGCCCTCGCGGCAGGGCGTGCATTGGCCGCAGCTCTCGTGCTTGTAGAAATAGCTGAGCCGCGAGATCGCGCGGACGATGTCGGTCGACTTGTCCATCACGATGACGGCCGCGGTGCCGAGGCCCGAGCCGAGCTTCTTCAGCCCATCGAAATCCATCGGGCAATCGATGATCTGCTCGGCGGGCACCAGCGGCACCGAGGAACCGCCGGGGATCACCGCGAGCAAATTGTCCCACCCGCCGCGAATGCCGCCGCAGTGCTTTTCGATCAGCTCGCGGAAAGGGATGCTCATCGCCTCTTCCACGACGCAGGGGCGGTTCACATGGCCGCTGATCTGGAACAGCTTGGTGCCCTTGTTGTTCTCCGCGCCGAAGCTCGCGAACCATTGGGGGCCGCGCCGCAGGATCGTCGGCACCACCGCGATCGATTCGACGTTGTTCACGGTCGTCGGGCAGCCATAAAGCCCCGCGCCCGCCGGGAAAGGCGGCTTCAGCCGGGGCTGGCCCTTCTTGCCTTCCAGGCTTTCGAGCATCGCGGTTTCTTCGCCGCAAATATAGGCGCCCGCGCCGCGATGGACGAAGACGTCGAAATCATAGCCCGATCCGCAGGCATTCTTGCCGAGAAAACCCTTGGCATAAGCCTCGGCGACGGCGGCGTAGAGCGTCTCCGCCTCGCGAATATATTCGCCGCGAATATAGATGTACGCCGCGCGCGCGCGCATCGCGAAGCCCGAGACGAGCGCGCCTTCGATCAGCTTGTGCGGATCATGGCGGATGATCTCGCGGTCCTTGCAGCTGCCGGGCTCGGACTCATCGGCATTGATCACCAGGAAATTGGGGCGATCGGGGCGCGGCGTCTTGGGCATGAAGCTCCATTTGGTGCCGGTCGGGAACCCCGCCCCGCCGCGCCCGCGCAGGCCCGATGCCTTGATGCGATCGATGATGTCGTCCTGCCCGATTTCGAGCAGGGCTTTCGTATTGTCCCAATCGCCGCGCTGCATCGCGGCGTCGATCGTCCAGGGCTGGAAGCCATAGACATTGGTGAAAATGCGATCCTTGTCCGCGAGCATCAGCGATTCTCAACTCTGTCGATCCGATTGTGAACGTCGCGCATTTCACCACGCACGGCGCGCATATCGGATTTAAATTCGTCCATGCTTTCGTGAAGCGCAGCGAGATGCGCCAGCACCGATTGCTCGAAATGGGTCGAGGCCGTTTGCCGACGCTCCAGATTGCCCATGTGCGACTCGACCTTGTCGAGCCGTTGGTTGGTCTGCGTTACCGCCGTCTGGATGCCGCGAAGCATTTCGACGATGAACTTGTCGTCGGCCATCGCTCAGCGCCCCTTTCCCACCAGCTTTTCGAGGAAAAAATAAGCAACCACCGCCAGCCCGATCGCGACCGCGAGCACGATGATGTTGAAGGCGAGCTTCACCAGCTGGACGAGAATGAAGATCGCGAGCAGCGCGACCGCGATGGCGATGATGATGTTCATGCCCTTCACTCCTCGACCAGTTCGAGCCGCTGCTTCACGCGGCGCATGTCGCCTTTGAGCCCGTCGACGCTATGCTGCAGCGCGGCGAGATGGGTGTCGATACCGAGCAGTCGTTGCTCCACGGCGGTCAGCCGCAGCGACTGGTTCAGCTGCTCGGTGCGAATTTCGCCGATCTCGCCGCGGATCGCTCGCAGCATCTCGGTGATGAAGCGCTCGCCGTCGACCGTCACGCCCATTCCCCCCGATAGTCATGGTTCGCCTCGACCATCGCGGTCAGCGAGGTCGGCCCGCCCTCGGGGCAGCTCGCGCGGCGACCGATTTGCGAGCCGGCGGGCGGTGTCTCGCCGCGCGCCAGCGCCTCGAGGATCGCGGTGGTGCGATCATAGTCCAGATCCTCGTAATTGTCGTCGTTGATCTGCACCATCGGCGCGTTGGCGCACGCCCCCAGGCATTCTACCTCGGTCAAGGTGAACAGCCCGTCGGGCGTGGTCTTGCCCTTGACGAGCCCGTGGTTCTTGCACGCCTTCAGCACCTCGTCCGATCCGGCGAGCATGCACGGCGTCGTGCCGCACACCTGCACGTGATAGCGGCCGACCGGGGCCAGGTTGAACATGGTGTAGAAGGTCGCGACCTCGAACACGCGGATATAGGGCAGCCCCAGTTCGCGCGCGACGAACTCGATCACCGGCACCGGCAGCCAGCCTTGCGTCTGCGTCTCCGCGCCGACCTGGCGCTGCGCGAGATCGAGGAACGGCAAAGTCGCCGATTGCTGGCGCCCCGCCGGGTAGCGCGCCAAAATCTCGCGCGCCTTTTCGGCGTTTTCGGGCGTCCAAGCGAAATTGCCCCAGCGCGCGCGCGCTTCGGCTTCGTCGGGGATATGGGCGGTGTCAGCCATTATTGATGGTCCGTGAGATCGAGGCGGCGCTCGACGCGCGACAGGCGTTCGTCGAAGCGATCCATGCGCGAGTTGAGGCCCACCAAGCTCGTCTGGAGACTGACGAGATGCTCCTCGACCGCCGTCATGCGAATTTTCAAGTCCTGCACATCGCCGCGCAAATCGCCGAGTTGCTGGTCGATCCGCCGCAACCGTTCGAGGATCAGATTCTCGACATTGCCCGTCATCAGATCGCCTCCAACGTCGCGCGCGTGCGTTCGCTGGGGTTGAGCCCGGTGTTCGGCTCGCCCTCGCGGTCGATCAGCAGGATGTGGCATTCGGCGTCGGCGAAGGGGCGGTGCTCGGTGCCCTTGGGCACGACGATCAGCTCGCCGGGCTTCAGGCGGCGGACGCCGTCGCGAAACTCGATGCCGAGTTCGCCTTGCAATACGAGGAACAGCTCGTCGGTCTCGGCATGGGCGTGCCAGGTGAAATCACCCTCCACCTTGGCGACGCGCAGCTCGTTGCCGTTATAACGGCCGATGATGCGCGGGTTCCAATGATCTTGGAACAGCGCGAGCTTGTCGGCGATCGTCACGACATCGGGGGTCACATCGCCCTCCTTGCCTGGTGAAACGCGCGGTCGAGCGCGACCGCTTGCGCCGCCGGCAACGGCGCATCGCCGAGCAGCCCGCGCCACGCGCCCGCGCGCCGCACCGCGATCTGGCGCGGATCGGTATCGACGATGTCGTCGTTCGTCGCCAGCGCCGCCCAGCCGCCGTCGCGTGTGGCGACGAACGCCCGGCCGCTGCCCAAGCGGCAGCCGCGCGCCGCCTCGGCGACGATCCCAGCGGCGCCGAGCGGCAA
>LWDI01000067.1 GCA_002083475.1 Proteobacteria bacterium SG_bin5 | reverse complement strand
GCCTTCACCGCGCCCGAGGCGGACGCGCCCCCCGGCCCCGGCCCCGCTCCCGGCCTCGCGCCGTCGCCGCCGCTCACCCGGCTACGCGGCATGACCCCGGCGCTCGCCGCCGAGCTCGAGCGCCACGGCATCCGCACGCTGCGCGACATCGAAACGCTGAGCGGCGAGGACGAGATCGCGCTCGAAATCCGGCTCGAACTGCCGGCGGGCTATATCGCGCGCCACCAATGGCGGCTCCAGGCGGCGCTGCTCGACGAAGCCGCCGCGACCTAAAGCGCTTTTCGGCCAAGCGGAATCACCCGCCTCGAAATCGCGCTGAGCGCGTCGCGCCAATGCCTGGAGCGCGACGCCGATGACCGCCGCTACACCAACGGCGCGCCACGACTCCGGCTCGCTCATCGCGACGAGCGCCGCGCACACCAGCGCGCCGAGCACCGCGAGCACCCAATTGCCCCAGCGCCGGTCGAGCCGAGGCAGCGCGGCGACGCAGACGGCATAAACGATCAACCGCGAGGCGACCGTCATCGTCGCCAGCACGGCGAAGCCGCCGCTCAGCGCCAGCGCGACCAGCACCGCCATGGTGAACAGGGTGGCGTTGGTCGGCACGCCGCGCGCATCGATCCGCGCGACGCGCGCGCCTCGCCAGCGCTCGTCAACGCCACTTCGAAGCCGACAAAGGCGAAGGCGGCGAGCGTCACCGCGCGGGGGAGCGCGGGCTCGGCCGGCATGGGCACCCCGCCCTGCGCCGCCAGCGCCAACGGCAGCGCGAGCACGAGCAACAGGAGAAGCGGTGCGAGCTTGGCGAGCGAGGCGGCGCGCAGCAACGCGTCGCCTCGGGCGACGGGCGCATAGGCGATCGCGCCCACCACGGCGAGCAACAGCAGCACCAGCAGCGCATGGCTCAGCGGCCCGGCAGCCCAAGCGGGCAGCAGCCGCGCAACGTAATCAGCGCATAAATTGCCGTTCGCCGCGGCCGATGTCGCGCTGGAAAGCGATTGCATCCAGCCGAGCTGGAAGGCGGTCGTCGGGCCGAACGCGTCGCGCGCATAGCAAATGGGTCCGCCGGTTTCGTCATAGCGCGCGGCCAGCCGTGCCATCAGCAGCACGATCGGCAGCAGGGCCAGGCACACCGCGAGCACGATCAGCGGCGCGATGCCGCCCGCGAAACGCGCCGCGCCGCCCGGCAGCGCGAAGATGCCGGCGCCGACGATGCCGTTGAGCACCAACGCCGCCAGCCCCCAAAACCCCACCGCGCGCACCAGCTTGCCCGCGCCCGCCTGCCCCATCCGCGCGCCCCTTTCGGGACGCGAGCCTAGACCATCACGTAGCCGAAACAATAGCCACTAACGGCAAGCCCAGCCAACGCCGCGCGGCCGGCCAGCGGGTGAGCACCAGCCGCTCGACCGCCAGCACCGCGAGCAGCGACAGACCGAACAGCGGCAGCGCGACCCCCAGCAGCACGAGCAGCACGCCAAAGCCCCGCGCGAGCGCCGGGCGCGCCGGCGCGGGGGGCGCGCCGAGCGTCCCCACCGGGCGGCGGCGCAGCCAGAGCACCACGCTGCTCAGCGCGAGCAGCATCAGCCCGAGCGCGGTGGCGAGGTTGAGCAGCTGGTTCGCCCAGCCGAACGCCTGCCCCTCATGGATCGCCACCCCCCAGCCGACCAGCCGATCGACCAGCTTGCGCGCCGCGAAATCGCGCCGACTTAGGATTCGCCCCTCGCTCGACAGCGTCAGATCGCTGCGCAAGGGCCGGTTGGCGGCATCCGACTTGGCGGTCCAGGGCGCGCCGGGCCCCGTCGGCGGCGCGATCAGCACCGGGGGCGCCAGATGCTGCGCGGCGACCAGCGGCACCAGCCGATCGAGCGGATGCCCGTCGCCGATCGGGTGCGCCATCGTCATCCCTTGATGCTCGGCATGGTCGCTCATCATTGCGCGCGTGCCCGCGTCGAGCGCGGCGCGCTGCGCCAGCTCGCCACTGCGCCCACTCGCCCAATCCTGCTTGACCGGCCCTTCGACCACCCCGCGCACGGCCTTCAAATAGCCGCCCCAGCTCTTCGCCCAGGGCAGGCCCGAGACGAGCAGGAACAGCGCCATCGCCGACACCCAAAAGCCGGTGACAGCGTGAAGATCGCGCCAGAACGCCCGGCGCCCGCGCCCGAGCCGGGGATAGACCACCCCCGCGAGCCCCCCGCCGCGCGGCCACCAGAGCAGCAGCCCGCTCACCAGCATGATGATCGCCCAACTCGCGGCGAGCTCGACCAAATAGGAACCGGCATCGCCCGCGAGCAATTCGCCGTGGAGCCGGAAGACGATCCGCATCGGCCGCGCGTCCTCATCGACCCGCGCCAGGATCGCGAGGCTGCGCGGATGGACATAGACGCGCGTCTCGTCGCGCCCGCGCCCGACGATCACTTGCGCGGCGTCGCCCGCCGCTTCGGGGAGTTGATAGCGGTGGAAGACCGACCCCGGCACCGCCGCGACCGCCGCCGCCACCTGCGCCGAGGGCGGCGCGGGCGGCCCGGCGAGCGCGAGCCCACGATAGGGCGCGCCGAGCGCCGCCTCGATCTGCGGGCGAAACAGATACAGGCTCCCGGTGAGCGACAGCCAGAGGATGAAGGGGATGCAGAACAGCCCGGCATAGAAATGCCAGCGCCACAAATTCGCCCGCCCGGGCCAGTTGCGCGTGCTCGTCATCAGAACCTCGTCTTGATCCCGCCGAACAGGCTGCGCGGCTGGCCGGCGTAAAGGCTGCCAGTGACCCCGCGCAGCACGCTCGCGCCATTTTGCGCGCCCGCCGCGTTCAGGCTGTTCGCGATAACCGATGCCGACCCCACATAAGTCACGTCGCCGATATTCTGCACGGCGACATACAGGCTGAACCGACCGCCGCCCATCGGCGGATCATAATGAAGGTTCAAATTGACGAGCGCATAGCCCGGCACGCGCAGTTGATTGCCATTGTCGATGAAATAGCTGCTCCGCCAGGTGACTTCGGCGAAACCGCCCAGCCCGCGCCAGCGCCCGCTCGGCAAATCATAGCCCGCCCGGAAATTGAGGAAATGGGGAATCACGCCAGGGATGGCGTTACCATCGCGCGAGAACAGCCGCGATTGCGCGCCGCTCGTCAGCCGTTCGGTGAAATCGGTGTAAAATTGGTCGGTAAAGCCATAATTCAAATCGAATTTCGCCCCTGCCAGCGCCCGTGGCCGCCAGCCGATGCCGAGATCGACGCCGCGATGCACCGATCGCGGCGCGTTGGCGGTGAAGCTCAGCAGATTGACCCCCGCCGATTGGGTGATCAGCTCGTTGCGAAACCATTCCTGGTAAAAGGCCGCCGACAGGGTGATGTCGCTCAGCGCGAGGTCCGCGCCCAATTCGGCGCCGATATTGGTCTGCGGCTTTAGGCTCGTGTTGTTGCCGAACGTCCCCTGCGGCGTCACGAACAAATTGCCCGTTTGGGGAATGCCATAGCCGGTGCCGACGCGCGCGTGGAGGCTCAACGGGCGCGCCGCTTGCCACACGAGCGCCACCTCGGGGGCGACGTTCCAGAAATCGCGGTTCGCCGGGATGGCTTGGGTACGTGGCGCGGCGCCGAGGGGATAAGTGAAGATCGTCTGCGTCACCCCGATCGTCGACCGTTCGCCGCCGATTCCGGCGATCAGTTGTAGCTTGTTCGTGAGCGCGAGTTCCTCGCGGGCGCGCAAGCCCCAATTCTGGACGTCGCCGAAGACCGTTTGCGCGAGCGCGCCCAGCCGTTCGCGCCCGCCCGGCGCCTTGTTGAAGGTGAAGCTCTGGTTATCCAATATGCTATAAAAGAAACCTAGGAAACTGGTCGAAGCCAGGCCGAACAAGCGCCCGCGCCGAGTGAGTTCGCTCGTCAGGTTCAGGCTGTTGAGCGTGCCGCGAAAGGGCGTTGCGTTGGTCGGCTGGAAGACGTCGCGATTGTCGAGCGTGATCTGGGTGCGCCAGTTGAGACCGGCGCTCAGATCATGCTCATAGCGTAGCCCCAGGATCAGCCGGCGATCGTCGCGCGCCAGATCGGCCTCGGCCGCGCTCTCGCTTACCCGCGCGCCGTTGGTGCCATTGGCGAACACCGCGATGCTGCCGCACCCCGCCGCCGCGCGCGCCGCGACCGCGCAGCCGCGTTGATAAGGATTGGCGGCGAATTGATCGAAGGACAGCCGTGTCGAAAGCCGAAACAGCCCCTGATTCGCGATGAACTTCACCGCGATTCGGTCGCGCGCGCCCAAGTCGAACTGTGCATACGTATTCGCGGTGACCGTCTGATAATCATTATGCGCGGTCGCGCCGTTGCCGCCGACGAAACTGGCGAACAAAGCGGCGCCATGACGCGCCCCCGCGCTGCCGATCGTGGCATAAACATTGCCGTAACCATCGCTGCCGAGATCGCTGCCGAACGAGCCGCCATTCAGCCCGCGCCGGGTGCGGAAATTCACCGCGCCGCCCAGCGCATAATTGCCGTAACGCGCCGAGGACGGCCCGCGCACCACCTCGAGCGAGGCATAGGCGTGCGGATCGGCGAGATCGAAGCGCGCGAGGCCATCGGGCTGGGTGACCGGGAAATCATCCTCGAACACCTGTATGTTGCGCGCGCCGAAGCTGTTGCGCGCGTTCGATCCGCGGATCGATAGCCCCACGTCGCGCGGGCCATTGCCCTGGATCACCGCCACCCCGGGGACGAGGCGGAGGAAATCGGCGATGTTGGTCGCGGGGGTATTATCGACCCGATCGGCGTCGATCCGGGTCGCGGCCTGCCCCTTGGCGGGATCGGCGACGGGAAGCGCGCGCGCGGTGACGACCACTTCTTGCGGCGCATTGGGCGCGTCGGGGGACGGATCGACGGGGTGATCGGGCGTGGCGGCGCGCGCCGCCACGGGCAAAAGCAGCGCGCCGAGCGCGACGCCGCTGATGAAGCGAGACATAATAAAAAAATTCCGAGAATCAGGGCACGCCGAAGGCGGCGCGCGAAAACGACCCGCCGAGGCGGGCGCGGCGGAGTCAGCCGCGCACGGGCGGGCCGCGCAACGGCGGCCTGAGCGCGGCGGGGGCGCGCGGCGTGGGCGTCGGTCGTCGCCAAAGCGCCGCCGCGAACGCTGCCAACATCGCCACGGCGAGCAAAATGGGGCTCGCGCCGCCCAGCACCGGCGCGCCAAGCCCCGCGAAGGCGCAAGGCGCCGCCTTGTGCAGGTCGCCCGGGCCCGGCGCCTTCTCGTGATCGGGCTGGCCGAGGGGCACGGTCACTTGCGCATGCGCGGCCTCGCCGGTGCAGACGACGAGCCGCAAGCCGCCCGCGTCGATCCGGGGCATCAACCCCGCCGGCACGAGCACACGCAGCAGCAGCGCGAGCGCGATCAGCGCCGCCACGCGCATCGGCGATCGCCGGCAGAAATCGCGCAAGCCTCCCATGGTGCGGCGTCGTCTAGCGCCCCGCTCGGCGCCTGTCACCCTGGAGGCGCCACCGGGACCAGTAAAGGCACAAAGGTTGCAACTTGTCTCGCGCCGTCTGGCCGCGCCGGCGCGCCCCAAAGCACCATCGTAATTATACGATCGGGTCGCGTTTCGCGGAAGATACTTACTCTGCATCAAGCACTTAATCGGCTAAATCTTGGTTAACCCGCCGTAGATTCGACAGATGGAACGAACCTGCGGTGGCCGCATAGTGACAACGTTGCCAGCGGGGGTCGGTGGTCATGAGTAAGCCCTATGTCGGAGCCCGGATTTGCCCGGTCGATCCCGAAGGATCGATCGAGCTTCCCGCCTTTCTCCTCCAGCTCGCCAGCGAACGCTCGCCCAATTGGCTGATGTTCGCCGGCCCCGATCCCGAGGCGCCGTGCCTGTGCCTGCTCGATGAACATGCGCTCGCCGATCGGCTGGCGCGCGCGGGCGAGGCGCGGCGCGCGCAGCGCGGCTTCGGCTTTTTCGAGCCCGCGCCCTTCTTTTCGAGCGGGCGGCTGCAATTGCCCGCGATCGCGCGCGCCGGCGGCTGGCTCGGCGCCGAGGCGCTGCTGATCGGCGCGGGCGACCGGCTCGAACTTTGGGATCCCGAAATCGCCGCGACGCGCGGGTGCGGCACCGTCGCCGCGCTCGCCCAGTTGCACCGTCGCCTAGCGCTTCCTCAGGAGGACGATAATGACCCGTTGCTCCCCTTGTCCGACACCGTCATCCGCCCCTTCCCCGGCGGCGGCCGAGCCGCCGTCCGTTCCGATCGCCGTCGCGCGGCGCAGCGGGGGCGCGATTTGGGGTCCCCGGCACGCGCAGCTTGAATGGCGCGGGACGAGCGCGCCGGTGTCGTCGCTGCCGCTCGTCGTCCAAGCCGTGGGGGCGGTGCTTTATTGGGCGGTGATCGATCGCCGCCGCGCGCGGTCGCAACCCGCGTGCAAGCCGATCGCGCTGCGCGGCGCCTGCGTGCGCCCGCGCCGGGGCAAGCGCTGGTGAGGCGCGCCTCAGGCGGGGTCTCAGGCGGCCGGCTCGCCGCGCGCGCTCGCCGCGTCGAACTCGTCGATCGACAGCGGCTGGGCGAGCTGCACCCCGGCGCGCCCGTTGCGCGACCAGCGCACTTGCCCGCTCAGCCCGCTCAGCTCGCCGGTGCTGATCTCGATCCGCTGGCCGGGCAACAGCGGCAGCGCGGTCTCGATCATCATCCCGCCGCGCGAGACGTTGCGGATCGTCGCCGGGCGGGTGATGCCGTTGACCGCGATCGTCGCCACCCGCGCCACCCGATAGCGCGGCGCGCGCGCCACCCGCTCGCCTTGGCCACGCCCGTGGAGCACGTCCATCGGCAGGCTGGTGAAGAATTCGACGCCGATCAGCGCCTCGCGATTCCAGCGCACGCGGCCGCCGATGCGGTGGCCATTTTCGAACAACAGCTCGATCGTCGTCCCCGCCGCCAGATCGACCGCGACCGCGCCCGAGGCGCCGAAGCCCGAGAGATTGTGCAGATCGAAACGGTGGACCTGGTCGCCCGCCAATAATTGGATGGCGCGGCCATGCTGCTCGTGCCGCGCTTCGCGGCGAGCAGGGTGCTGCCCCATCGTTCTGAGCACGGGTTGGCGGTTCACCTAACGTCTCCCTGGGCGCCGGCACCGGGCCGAAAGCCTTGACCGGCAGGCATTTAGCCCGCCGATATCCTTAACGGAGGGTGTGTTTCGGCAAAGTTACCGCGCCGCGCCCGATTGTCACCGTCGTAGAATTTCGAGGTGCGGTGGACGCTCTCTTTCGTCCGAAAATCATGCTATGCTGCTTCGCCAAACGGCGCGATACCACCGGGAGCAGACGCGCGCGAGGGACTTGCCGCGATGACGATGCCGCGATGACGATGACGACGACCTCCGACCTTGCTCGGCTGTTCTTCGAAAATCATCCCGACCCAATGGGTATTTTCGACGTCGAAACCGATACGCTGATCGATGCCAACGCCGCCGCCGCGCGGGCTTATGGCTATAGCCTGGAGGAATTGCGCGGCCTGCCGATCGCGCGGCTGCGTGTCTCGCGCGAGCCCGAGCGCGCCGAAGCGGGCGCCGAGGAAACATTCCACGCGGTCCACCGTCGCAAGGATGGTTCGACCTTTCATGTCTATGTGCGCACCTATGCAACCGACATCAACGGCCGGCGCTGCCTGATCGCGATCGCGCGCGACGTGACCGAGGAACGGCGCCAGGAACGGCTCGCGCGCCACCTCACGCGGATCAACAGCATCGCCGGCAGAATGGCGCGGCTGGGCGGCTGGACGGTGTCACCCGAAGGCGAGGTCGTCTGGACCCCCGAGGCGGCCGAGGTGTTCGGCTTCACCGCCGAGACGATGCCCGATCTCGCCTCCGGCTTCGATCGCGTCGTGCCGCAGCACCGCGCGCGCATCAGCGAGGCGTTCCGCCGCTGCCTGACCCAGGGCATCGGCTTCGACACCGTCTGCCAGATCGACACGCCGACGCGCGGGCGCATCTGGGTGCATATCATCGGCGAGGTCGAGCGCGACGCCGACGGGCGCATCCTCCACTGCCTGGGCGCGAGCCAAGACGTGACCGAGCTGTTCACCGCGCGCGAGGAAAGCGCGCGGCGCGGCGAGCAATTGTTCGCGGTGATCAACAGCCTCGCCGATCCCTTTTGCATCCTCGACACCACGGGCCGGCTGAGCTTTTGCAACCAGGCGGCGACCGAGCTGATCGCCCGCCCGCCCGAAACGGTGACCGGCGCCTATTTCTGGGACATTTGCCCCTTTCCCGGCGAAGCCATCGCCACGCATAGCGCGCGCAACGCGGTGCGCGAGCGGCGCGCGGTATCGGTCGAGCTGCACCACCCGGGCTTGCAGCGCTGGTATCGCTTCAATCTCTACCCCACCGGCTATGGGATGTTGTTGCATCTGAACGACATCACCGACCAGCGCGCCAAGGAAGAACAAACGCGGCTGCTGCGCACGGCGGTCGACCGCGCGAATGATTTCGTCTTCATCCTGAGCCGCGATTTCGACGCGGCGTCGGGCGGCCGCAAAGTGCTTTACGCCAACCAAACCTATCTGACCGCGACCGGCTTTTCGCCCGAGGAAGTGATCGGCAAGACCCCGCTCGCGCTCTACGACCAGCGCAACGATCCGGCGCTGATCGAGCAAATCCAGCAGGCCGCCGCGCGCGACGAAGCGGTGCGGTGCGACCTGTGGATGCGCCGCAAGGATGGCGGCGAAATCCTCGTCGAAACCGATGCCTCGATCATCCGCACCGCCGAGGGCGAGGTGGCGAGCTGGCTGGTGATCCTGCGCCCGGTGAGCGAGCAGCGCCGGGTCGAGGCGCAGCTGCGGCTCAACACCGAACGGCTGCGGCTGATCAGCCGCGCGACGAGCGACGTGATCTGGGATTATGACGTCGCGCAGGGCCGCATTTGGTGGAACGAGAATCTACGCACCTTGCTCGGCTATGATCCGGCGACCTTCGATCCCAGCGTCGAGGGGTGGGCGAATATCGTCGTCGCCGAGGATCGCGAGCGCGTCCGCGCGGCGTTCGACGCGGCGCTCGCGGGCAGTGATCCGGTGTTTCGCGCCGATTATCGGCTGAAACGCGCCGATGGATCGATCGCGCACATCCTCGATCGCGGCTTCGTGCTGCGCGACGAGGCGGGGCGCGCCACCCGCGCGATCGGCTCGATGGTCGACGTCAGCCAGCAACGCGAGCTCGACGAGCAATTGCGCCAGGCGCAAAAGCTCGAGGCGGTCGGCCAGCTCACCGGCGGCCTGGCGCATGATTTCAACAATCTGCTCACCGTCATCCTCGGCAATGCCGAAGCGATGACGCAGATCGCGAGCGACGATCCCGATCTCAACATCCTCGCGCAAATGACGATGAAGGCCGCCGAGCGCGGGGCCGAACTCACCAACCGGCTGCTCGCCTTCGGGCGGCGCCAGACGCTCGCGCCGCGCGATCTCGACAGCAATTTGCTCGTTCAGGGCATGGCCGCGCTGCTGCGGCGGACGCTGCCCGAAACGGTCGAGATCGAGTTGCACGCGACCGCGCCGGTCTGGCCCGCGCGCGTCGATCCGGGCCAGCTCGAAGTCGCGCTGCTCAACCTCGCGCTCAACGCCCGCGACGCGATGCCGAGCGGCGGCAAGCTGACGATCGGCACCGCCAATATCACGCTCGACAGCCCGATCGGCGAGCAGGCCGATGGCATCGCGCCGGGCCAATATGTCGCGGTCTCGGTGACCGATACCGGCACCGGCATGACGCGCGAGGTGCGCCAGCGCGCCTTCGATCCCTTTTTCACCACCAAGGAAGTCGGCAAGGGCAGCGGGCTCGGCCTGTCGATGGTCTATGGCTTCGCCCGCCAATCGGGGGGCGCGGTGACGATCGACACCGCGCTCGGCCATGGCACGACGGTGACGCTGTATCTCCCGCGCGCGCCCGGCGAGGTCGTCGCGGCGCCGCGCCCGCGCGCGCTGCCCGAAGCGCCGACCGGGACCGAAACCGTGCTGGTGGTGGAGGATGACGCGCTGGTGCGCAACCACGTCTGCGCGCTGCTGCGGGGCCTGGGCTATACCGTGTTGACCGCCGCCGATGGACGCGAGGCGCTGCGCCTGATCCAATGCGACACGCCGATCGATCTGCTCTTCACCGACATCGTGATGCCCGGCGGGGTCGATGGCAACGCGCTCGCCGAACTGGCGCGCGAGCTGCGCCCTGATCTGCGGCTGTTGTTCACCACCGGCTATGCCGAGGATCGCCCGATCGGCGGCGGCGACGGCCGGCGCCCGGCGCGGGTGGTGCAAAAGCCCTATCGCCGCGCCGAACTCGCCGCCAAAATCCGCGCCGCGCTCGACGCGCCGGTGCCGGCGATGGCCTAGAGCGATTTCCAGGCAGGTGGAATCACCTGCCGACTCGGAAAGCGCGGTAAATCAAAGATCTAGAGCGGCGATCCGAGGCAATCGGATCGCCGCTCTAGCCCGCGGCACATCGATCGAGGATCATGCGCAGTCGTTACGAAGCAATCCATGCGCCCCGCCAGGGGCGGCTGGATTGATGCCCCCGCCTTTCGCCGGGATCGCAACGACGCGCTTGATCCCCTTGACGTGATCGTGCCCCAGGGCGCGCGACGCGCTTATTGCATGTTCAGCATATTGCCCGCCTGCGCCATCAGCAGCGCGGCGCCGATATTGGGCACGTCGAGCTTCTTCAAAATGTTCGCGCGGTGCATTTCGACCGTGCGCACGCTGATGCCGAGATCATAAGCGACCGTCTTGCTCGGCCCGCCATGCGCCAGCGCCGCCAACACTTCGCGCTCGCGCGACGAGAGCCGCTCGAGCGCGGCGAGGCGCTGCGCGCGGCGGCGCTTCTCGCGCGCCGCGTCGAGCGCGGTCTCGGCGCGTTCGAGCGCTTCGTGCAGCTCGGCCGCGCGATAGGGCTTGCGGATGAAATCGAGCGCCCCCGCGCGCATCGCCGCGACCGCGTCGGGCACGTCTCCCGCCCCGGTCAACAACACCACGGGGTGGCCGCATTCGGCTTCGTTGAGCTTGGTCTGGACTTGCAAGCCGTTGAGATCGGGCAAGTGCAGATCGAGCAAGACGCAGCCGAGCGGCAGATCGTTCGCGACCGAAAGAAAGGCTTTGGCGGTGGCGAAGCCCGCGACCTCATGCCCGGCGCGGCGAAGCAATATCGCGAGCGAGGTGAGGAGTTCGGGCTCGTCATCGACGATATAAACGTGCACCTGTCATCTCCGGCGCCGGGATCGGCCAAGGAACGGCCAGGGGGCGGCGCGCCCCGGACGAGCGCGACGCGGCCGAATCGCGCGTCGCCTCCATCCCAAACTCATGCTGCGTGACACCGCCGCAAGTCGGGAGCGCGGCGGGTCATTTCAAGTTGGTAATGAGGTGTTTCCACAATCATTCTGCCCGTTTTGGGCAATCCCCCTTTGGGCGAAAAGCGTTCGGCGCGCCATAAGGGATTCTCGCAAGCACCGCCAGTGCGGCGCCGCGCTCAGGCTGGGCGGTCCGCCCATCCCCGCGCCTTGCTCAACCGATTGGCGAGCAAGGCAACCGCGACCGAACTCGCGAGCACGATCACCATGAAATCGATATAATGCAGCGTCACCAGCCCGCGCGGCGCGAGCAGGAATTGGAACAGCGCATAGAGCGCCACGCCCCACAGCACGCCGATGGTCGCGGCGCGCCCCGACACCCCCTTGAACAACAGCCCGACCACGAACGCCGAGAGGATCGGCATCGATGACAAGCCGTTCAATTGTTGCAGCAGATTGATGATGCTGGTCGCGCCGGCATAAACCGGCACCAGCGCAAGCGCGATCGCGGTCACCACCAAGGTCGCGACGCCCGAGAGCCGCCATTGATCGCGCACCGCCCCCACCAGGCGCGGGTGGAAATCGACCGCGTAGAGCGCGACGGTCGCGTTGAGCACGGCGGCGCAGTGCGCGATCACCGCCGCCGCGATCGTCGCCGCGAAGGCGCCGGCGAGCCAGGGCGGCAGGATGCGCGCGACCAGTAGGCCATAAGCCTTGTCCCCCACCGGGCCAAGCAGCTTGTAGGCGACCACGCCCGGCAGCGTGACGATCACCGGGATCACCAGGATGCGCACCACCGCGGCGGCGAGCACGCCGCGCCGCGCCTCGCGCACATTGGGGGCGATCATCGCCTTTTGCGTGATGTTCTGGTTGGTCGACCAATAATAGATCTGGATGAAAATCATCCCCGTGAAGAGCGTGTGGAAGGGGATGGGCGAATTGGCGTCGCCGATCAGCGTCAGCCGCTCGGGCGGGATGCCGCTCAAATCCCAGCCGATCGCCGACAGCGCGAGCAGCACGATCAGCAGCGCGACGCCGAGCACGCCGAAGCCCGAATAAGTGTCCATCACCGCGACCGCGCGCAGCCCGCCGAGCATCGTATAGGCCGCGCTCACCACCGCGAGGAACGCGGCGAGCGCGATCAGCGGCACGCCGCCGCCGAATAGCGCGTTCAAGAACAGGGCGCCGCTGTAGAGCCCCGCGGGGAGATAGATCAGCACGTTGCCGAACAGGAACAGCGCCGAGATGAGCAGCCGCACGCTCGCGGTCTCCCCCGCATAGCGCCGCTCGAGCAATTCGGTGACGGTGGTGCAGCCATGGCGATAGTAAATCGGCACGAACACGAAAGCGAGGATGAGGAGCCCGACGAAGCCCGAAATCTCCCACCAGGCGAGCAGCAGCATCTGGTTGCCGTTCATGCCGACGAGTTGATCGGTCGATAGATTGGTGAGGGTGATCGCCCCCGCGACGTAGAGCCAGCTGAGCCCGCCGCCGGCGAGATAGACGTCGCGTTCGGACCCGTCATGCCGGCTACCGCGCACCTTGACCCAAGTCGCCAGTGCGATCAGCGCGAGCAACCCCAAGGCGACCGCGATCTGGATGCCGTTCATGCCCTCTCCCTCGTTTCGCGCGAGCATAAGCGGCGGGGGACGGCGCGCAAGCGACGACGCGGCGGTCGCCTCGACGTCATCTTCCCCCTCTCCCCTTCGCCCTTCCCCCCTTCCCCCCTTCCCCCTTCTCCCTTCCCTTTTCCCCCTTCCCCGGCGAAGGCCGGGGCCCAGTATCCCCCATGTCCGATCAGACAAGCGCTCCCCGAGCCAGCGGTCCGCAACTGGGCCCCGGCCTTCGCCGGGGAAGCGCGATCCGCTGAGGCGCGATCCGCTGAGGCGTGATCCACTCGAGCCCCATCGGCTGAAGCGCGATGCTAGCAATCGTCACCCCGGGCTTGACCCGGGGTCCCGCTTCTTCTTCGGTCGCCCGACAGCGAGACCCCGGCGCGCCGCTGGGGTGACGAGCGAGGATGATCCGATGCGCCTGGGCTGTTGCTATTATCCCGAACATTGGCCCGAACCGCTTTGGGCCGAGGACGCGCGGCGGATGGCCGAGCTGGGCCTCAGCCGCGTGCGGATCGGCGAATTCGCCTGGAGCCGGATTGAGCCCGATCCCGGCCGCTATGACTGGGGCTGGCTCGACCGCGCGATCGAAACGCTCCACGCCGCCGGGCTCGGGGTGATCCTCGGCACGCCGACCGCGACGCCGCCCAAATGGCTCGTCGACCAAATGCCCGACATGATCGCGCTCGACGCCGAGGGCCGCCCGCGCCGCTTCGGATCGCGGCGCCATTATTGCTTTTCGCACCCCGGCTACCGCGCCGAGGCCGCGCGGATCACGCGCGCGCTCGCCGAGCGTTACGGCGCGCACCCGGCGATCGTCGCCTGGCAGACCGATAACGAATATGGCTGCCACGACACCGCGATCAGCCATTCCCGGGCCGCCGCCGCCGCGTTTCGCGCCTGGCTCGCCGCGCGCTATCCGAGCATCGCGGCGCTGAACGCGGCCTGGGGCACGGTGTTCTGGTCGATGGAATATCGCGACTTCGCGGAAATCGACCCGCCCAACCTCACCGTCACCGAGCCCCACCCCGCGCATGTCATGGACTGGCGGCGTTTCTCGTCGGACCAGGTGCGCGCCTTCAACGCCGCGCAAGTCGACATCCTGCGCGCGGCCTCGCCGGGGCGCGATATCGTCCATAATTTCATGGGCTTCTTCACCCAATTCGATCACCACGCGCTCGCCGCCGATCTCGATGTCGCGACCTGGGATAGCTATCCGATCGGCTTTCTCGACAGCTTCTGGTTCGCGCCCGACGACAAGCGGCGCTATGCACGCCAGGGCCATCCCGATATCGCCGCTTTCCACCATGATCTCTATCGCGGCGCCGGGCGCGGGCGCTGGTGGGTGATGGAGCAGCAGCCGGGGCCGGTGAATTGGTCGGCGCACAACCCCGCGCCGCTGCCCGGCATGGTGCGACTGTGGACGCTGGAAGCCGCCGCGCATGGCGCCGAGCTCACCAGCTATTTCCGCTGGCGCCAGGCGCCGTTCGGGCAGGAGGCGCATCACGCCGGGCTGCTCCGCCCCGATAGCCAAGAGGATCAAGGCGCGATCGAGGCGCGCGCGGCGGCGCGGGTTCTGGCGACGATCGGCGCGCTCGGCGCGGCGCGAGCGCATGTCGCGCTGCTGTTCAGCTATCCCGCGAGCTGGGCGTTCGAGACCCAGCCGCAGGGCAAGAGCTTCCGCTATCTGGAGCTGGCGTTCCAATGGTATAGCGCGCTGCGCCGCCTCGGGCTCGACATCGACATCGTGCCGCCCGAAGCGGACTTGACGGGCTATCGGCTGATCCTCGCCCCGTCGCTGCCCTTTCTCGATACGGCGCTCGCCGATCGGCTGGCGGGGCTCGGCGTGCCGGTGCTGCTCGGCCCGCGCAGCGGCAGCCGCACGTCGAGCTTCCAAACCCCGGCCGAGCTTCCCCCCGGCGCGCTCCAACGCCATCTGCCGATCAAGGTGACGCGCGTCGAAAGCCTGCGACCGGGGCTCGAAGCCGCGGGCGACGGCTTCGTCATCGCCCGCTGGCTCGAACAAGTCGAAACCGCGCTCGCCCCCGAAGAGCGCCTTAACGACGGGCGCGGCATCGTCTTCCGCCACGGCGCTTTGCGCTATGTCGCCGGCTGGCCCGACGCGGCGCTGCTCGATCGGCTGGCGCGGCGGATGGCGGGCGAAGCGGGGATCGCGCTCACCCCGCTCCCCGCCGACCTGCGCCTGAGGACCACCGAGCGGGCCGTCTTCCTGTTCAACCATGGCCCCGATCCCGTGCCGCTGCCCGACCTCGGTCTCGGCGCGCCGATCATCGGCGCCGATCCGCTGCCGCCCGCCGGCGTCGCGGTCTGGCGGCGCTGACCGCTTGCGCATGCTTGCCAAGAAATGAGCCGCAGGCCCCCGCGCACGCGCCATCCGTATCGCGCCCCCTTGCGCGAACCGCCCGAGTGCGTCCATGTAGCCCCATTTACTGTCACGTTCGCGCAGCCGGGATCGGCGCGCCGATGGGGGAAGTTCATGTTGCTCGAACAGGATGCACCGATCGCCAACAACCCAGCCCCGGCGCCGCTGCCGCCGGTCTGGTCGTGGAACGAGTGGGATCCGCTCGAGGAGATCATCGTCGGCCGGCTCGAAGGGGCGACGATCCCGCCCTATCACATCTCGGTCACGCTCAACGTGCCGAGCTTCACCGGGCGGCTGCACCGGCTGGTCGCGGGGCGGCGCTATCCCAATTGGATGATCAAGCGCGGCCAGGCGGCGCTCGCCAATCTGATCGGCGTGCTCGAACAGGCGGGCGTCAAAGTCGTGCGCCCCGATCAAGTGCCGCACCACCGCCGCTTCGGCTCGCCGCTCTGGTCGAGCAAGGGTTTCTGCGTCGCCTGCCCGCGCGACGGCTATTTGGTGATCGGCGACGAGATCATCGAAACGCCGATGGCGTGGCGCTCGCGCTATTTCGAGGGCGACGCCTATCGCGCGCTGTTCAAGGATTATTTCCGGCGCGGCGCGCGCTGGACCTCGGCGCCGCGCCCGCAGCTGACCGACGAGATTTTCGATTACAGCTACACCATCCCCAAGGCGGGCGAGAAGCTGCGCTTCCTGACGACCGAGTTCGAACCCGTGTTCGACGCCGCCGATTTCGCGCGCGCCGGGCGCGACATTTTCGTCACCCGCTCGAACGTGACCAACGAGATGGGCATCACCTGGCTCGAACGCCATTTGGGCGATCGTTTCCGCATCCACCGGATGCCGAGCAAATGCCGCAACCCGATGCACATCGATTCGACCTTCATCATCCTCGGCCCCGGCCGCGCGCTGGTGAACCCCGATTATCTCGATCTCGACGCGCTGCCGCCGGTGCTGAAGGACTGGGAGCTGCTGATCGCGCCGCGCCCCGATCCGGTCGACGACGTGATGGAGAAAATCTCCATGTGCAGCCCCTGGACGAGCATCAACGTGCTCTCGATCGACGAAAAGCGCGTGATCGTGGAGGAACGCCAGCCGAGCCTGATCAAGGCTTTCAAGGAATGGGGGTACGAGCCGATCCCGTGCGATTTCATCGCTTACGGCCCCTTCGGCGGCGCCTTCCACTGCGCGACGCTCGACATGCGCCGGCGCGGGCCGAAGCCGGCGGGGTTGTGAGCGGGGGGCTCCTCCCGCGCCAAATTCACCACCCCGCTTCATCTTCGTCACCCCGGGCTTGACCCGGGGTCCCGCTTCTCTTCTCGCCGGCGCGAAGGCAGCGAGACCCCGGCTCGCGGGCCGGGGTGTCGGCGCATGGGCGGCGACGGTGGCGCGCTCGATCGCGTCGCGATCATGATGATTATCCGTCGCCCCGGACTTGATCCGGGGCCAGGCTGCCTTTCGACGGTCGAAGAAGAAGGCCAGCCCCGGATCAAGTCCGGGGCGACGAACCTTGCCGATGACAAATGGCTAGAGCTGTTTGCGATCACACCGAACCAATGGCTCGACAGGAAAAGCTCCTCCCCTGTAAGGGGAGGAGCGAACCGGTTCGATCGCAAACGGCGCTAAAACGCGACTTTCGCGGTCAGCCTGATGTCGCGCCCGGGGAGCGGGGCGTAATCCTTCAAGAAACTCGCGTGGCGCCGCGCCTCGGCGTCGAACAGATTGTTGCCCGATAGCCGCAATTGCAGCCGCGACACTTTGGGCAAGGGCTTCCACCCCAGGCTCAGATTCACCATCACGAAGCCGCGCGTCGGCGTTTCGAAGGCGGCGATGCGGCTTTGCGGGGTGGTCCATTCCACCTCGGCGCGCGCATCGAGCCGGGCGTTCGCCCCGCTCACCCCGCCCAGCAGCCGCAGCGGCGGGATGCGCGGCACCGGCGCGCCGCCAGCGAGCGTCGCCTCGGTATAATCGACGAGCAGATCGCCCGACCAAGCGACCCCGCGCCACCGCCCGAACGGCACGCGCGCCTGCGCCTCCATCCCCCAATAGCGCGCGGGCGAGACCGAGAAAGCGAAGATCGGCAACCCCTGCACCAGACCGCCCGTCTCGGCCGGAAAGATATAGCTCGAAAAATCGGTGTAGAAGCCGGCGATCGTAACGCTCCCCCAGCCGCCGTCGCCGCGCACCACCGCCTCGATCCCCCAGCTGCGCTCGATCGGGAGCGCGGGGTTGCCGGTCAGCTGGCCTTGGGTGCCGGGATCGATGCCTTGGGTCAGCAATTCCTCGACCACCGGCGCGCGTTCGGAATAATTGGCGTTGAGCACCAACCTCCAGCCCGGCGTGACCGCATAGTTGGCGCCCCCCGAAAACGACCAGACACCGAAGCCGCGCCCGAGCGGCGGGTTCTGCAAGATCGGATCGACCACGGCGGCGACGTCGCTTTGATCGAAGCGCACCGCGCCTTCGAGCTTCAGCCGCCCCAGATCGAGATCGTGGAGCGCGAAGAACGCATATTGGCGGGTGCGGTTGGGCGGCAGCAGCGGCGCGTCGCCATTCACGCGAAAGTCGCGGTCGTAATAGCTCGCCCCCAGCGTCGCGCGCCAGGGGCCGCGCCCGAACACGCCCTCCAGCCGCCCCTCATAGCCCAGGTTGAGGAACGTCGCCGAAATCGGCCCGCCGCGCTCGATCTCGAAATGGCGATAATCGGCCCAGGCGAAGCGCCCGCGCAGCGTGCGCAAGGGGCCTTCGGGCAAATCGACCTCGAACCGACCATCGACGCGCAGTTGGTTGAGCGCGATAAAGGTGTCGGGCTGCGGTTGAGTCGGATCGAGCGACAGCCGCGTCGGCAGGCCATATTGATTGCCGTAATTGGAAACCGAGAAACCGGCATGGCCGGAGCCGAACACGGCGCTCAGCCCACCGCCGACTTCCCAGGTCTGGAAGCCCGTGCCGGGGATGGCGCCGCGCAGCCGCGCGAGCCGGGCGATCGTGGGATCGGGCGAGGCGGCGGCGATCGCGCGCTCGATCGGCGCGAGGATGAAGCCCCCGGTTTCGACCGGATCGCCGCGCAGATATTGGCTGTCGAAATGCGCGACCCAGGGGCCGCCGATCGCCGCGTCGATCCGGTTGCCGAAGCTGCCCTCGGTCGCGGCGCTGCCATAGCCGGCTTGCGCGACCCCCTCCACGCCCTCGGGCGCGCGGCGCGGGATGCGACCGCTCACCGTATTGACCACCCCGCCGCTCGATCCCGAGGCATAGAGCAGCGCCGCCGGGCCGCGTAGCACCTCGATCCGATCGGCGACCAGCGGGTTGAGCGCGACCGCGTGATCGGGGCTGGTGTTCGAGACGTCGAGCGTCCCCACCCCGTCGATCAGCAACCGCCCGCGCTCGCCTTGGAAACCGCGCAGCACCGGGCGCGAGGCGCTGGGGCCGAAGGCCGTCGAGGAAATGCCGGGCTGATGCGCGAGCGTCTCGCCGATCGTCGCGCGCGCGCGGGTTTCGAGCTCGGCGCCGGCGAGCACCGAGCCGCTCGCGACGAGCGAGGTCTGGCGGCGCACGCGCGCGCCGGTGACGACGATTTCGGGTGGGAGCGCCGCCATCGGCGCCATCTGGGCCGCCTCGGTCGGCGTCATGCCTTCGACCGAACCCGTCCGATCCGCCGGGGGCGCGTCAGCGGAGGCGGGGGACGCAGCCGGGGCGGCGGTTGACTGCGCCCCCGCGGGCGCGGCGCCGGTAAATGCCAGCGCCGCGCAAACGGCGACCAGAGCGGTGGGGGACAGGCTGGTCACCGTATCGATTTAACGCAGCGTCAGTTGATGCGGTAGACCACCGGGCAGTTGACGACGAAGCCAACCGCGCGGAACTCCTTGCCGTCCAGGCTCTTGAGCAGCCCGCGCGCATCCATTTCGGCCGCCTGCAAGGGGCTGGTCATGCGGTAGCGATAGCCCTTTTGGATCGCCTCGTCGGTCCACACCGCCGGGAACAGGCGCCACAGCGGCGAATAATCGAGGTTGATCGTCGGGATACCGCCGAGCACGTTCAGCGGGCCACCCTCGCCGCTCAGCGCGCTCACCAGGCCCTGGCGGTGGGGATTGTCCTTGCCGGTCGCGCCGTTGACGACGACGACGATACGCTCGGCCGATTCACCGGGCGACGCGTCTTCGAGCGCGAAGGGCAGTTCCTTGAGCGCCGGGGTGAAGGTCGCGTTTTCGAGCGAGGCGACGAGCGGATCATTGGCCTCGGTCGAGAGGTAGAGGATCGGCTTGTCGAAGCTATAGCCGAGCGTCAGCGCGAGCGTGACGGTTTCGTCGCGCGGGCAGATCGCGACGACCTTGTCGTGCACCTTGCTCTTGTCGACCTGGCCGTCGCACATCGTGTTGAGATCGGCCTCGCTCGCCATCGAGACGACGGGCGCGTTGAACAACAGCCCCTTGGCCGAATTGTCGATCTGGACGAGCGGGGTATAGCCGGCATCCCCCACCGAGCCCGGCTGGAAGGCCTTGGGCGGGAAGGGATTGGCGCCGTCGCCCGGGGTCACGCTCAGCTGCGGCGCGAAGTTCACGGTGCCGCGATCGAACACGAAGGTCCCGTCCTTCTCGATCGTCGCATGGCGCGAATTGGGACCGGTCTGCGCATAGGCCATTTTCGGCGCGTAATTGGTGCAGGTGAGGTTCGAGATATTCTCGTCCGACGTATCGGTGATCACGAACCAAACGGGCTGGCCGCTCTTCAGCCGGCCCTTGCGCAGCGGCAGCGTCGCGGTGCCTTTTTCCAGATCGATATGCGCCGATTTCATCAGCACCACCGGCCCCAGAAATTCGGGCTTGACCTCCGACGGCGAGGGCTGCGCCGTGATCGTGCGCTGATCTTGATAAATAAAGGTCGGCGCCTGGCGGATTTCCGAAAGCGGGCGCCCTTCCTTGCCGCGAACGACCACTTCACCGGCTTGAGCACCGGTCGCGATCACGCCAAGAGCAACACCACACAAAATCGTCACTTTTCTTGAAAAAGACTTGGGCAGCATCGGAATCTCCTGTTGGTCGATCGGCGGGCTATTTCGGGCGTTCTGGGTGCCGTCGGGCGGAGAGATGCAGCCAAAGCCGCCCTCGCGCTTTCACGTTCGCCCCCGCTTTTGCCGATGCTTGCCCGTTCGACGCGCGGCGCCGTGCCGAATTGTTGCGAAATCTGATAGCGAGGCGCCGAAACATTCCATTAGTAAAACGGCGCAGCAGGGAGCGGCCCATGGCCTGGAGGCAGATCATCGCCTGGCTCTACCCGCCGGATAAGCCCCCGGTTTACCCGCCGATGCCGCTCACGCTCGTCACCCTCACCGCCTGCCCGCGCCCGAGTTCGGTGGAGGAGATCGCCTTTTACGGCGATGCCGAGCTCGCCGCGCTCGGCGAATGGAGCCGCGCCGGGCGGTTGCTGCTCGCCTTCATGGCGACCGATCGCGAGGAGCTCATCCTCGTCTGCGCCGATCCGATCGAGGCGATGCGAAACCATGTCGCCGAATTGCCAATGGTCGCCGCCGGGCTCGCCGCCGCAGATCTACGCCAAGTGATGTCGATGCGGCTCGGTAACGATCCGATCGTCGAGGGCGGCGCTTCTCCCACCCACTGAACCGCGCGCCACTTCCGCTTTATTGCGGTTGTTGCCGCCCCCTGCTTGCGCCTGCGTCACGATTTGCCGATTTAGATCGAAATGGTTGCCAGCAGCGCGCGACGAAGCATCGAGCTTCGCGCCGGGCCACGCAGGGGGACCAAGATGCAGAACGCCATTCCGACATTCGACCCGAGCTTCCACGGCTCGACCGGCGCGACCGCCTATGACGCGATTCACTTCTCGCTGCCGCCGATCGCCGAGCTGGTCTATCTCCACCAGAACCGGCTGAGCATGGTGCGCCATCTCGGCGCGCGCGGCGAAGGGCTAGTGCGCGCGCGCGGGCGCGACGATCGCCACGCCACCATGCTCGTCAATCTGGGGGCGCAAGGCCGTTTGCGCGCCGAGGTCGGCGGGGCGCGGATCGACAAGCCGCTGATCCGGCACCATGTCAGCTTCATCCCGGCCGGCACCTCGATCGAGATCGAATGCCCGGCGGGCCATAGCGCGCTGCTGCTCGCCATCCCGCAGGATTATCTCGCCGGCTTGACCACCGAACTCGGCACCGACGCGCCCGAGCCGATCCATGCCGAGCCCAACCACCGCCTCGCCCAATTGGCGATGATGATCGACCAGGAGATGCGCACCCCCAGCTTCGCCTCCGATCTGATGATCGAAGGGCTGATGCGCGCGATCGCCTCGGTGCTGGTGCGGCGCCAGGATGCGCAGGCGAAGGAGCGGGTCCACCTCTCCCCCGCCAAGCTCAGCCGCGTGCTCGCCTATATCGAGGCCAATCTCGACAGTGAGATCAGCTTGAGCGCGCTGGCGGCGGTGGCGGGGCTCTCCCCCTTTCATTTCTCGCGCACCTTCAAGCTCGCGACCGGCGAGAGCCCCTATCATTATGTCAGCCTGCGCCGGCTCGCGCGCGCGCAGCAGTTGCTCAGCGACAGCCAATTGCCGCTGGTGCAGATCGCGCTCGAATGCGGCTTCGCGAGCCAATCGCATTTCACCTCGGTGTTCAGCAAGGCGCTCGGCACCTCACCCGGCCGTTATCGCCGCGAATCGATCCGATAAAGTCGCAGCATTCCGCAATCGATGCCCGAATGACTGAAGATACCCAGCGCTAGAAAATTTATCTAGACTGGCAAAATCGTCAAAAGGGTAACCCAAATGACCGCTAGCTTTTCGCGCGGCGTCTTCGCCGTTGCTGCCACTTTTCTTATCCATCCTAGCATTTGCTTTGCCGAGACGGCTAAAGCGACGAACGGTAGCGCCGCCGACCCCAAGGTCTCCCTGCCCGCCAATCCCACGCCCGCCGACCCCACGCCCGACGCGGCGGTCGCCGCGGTGAACGCCGCGATCGATCCACCGCCGCCCGAGGCGACCACCCAGCCGCCCGAATGGACGCCGCTGCGGTTCAGCGATTTCGGGCGCGAACTCACCCAGAAATGGATCCCGGTGCCCAATGGCAGCAGCGGCGCGCCACGCCAAGGCTGGCTCGCGACCGCCGACGGTTTCTTCACCCGCGAATTCCACTTGGCCTATGATTTCACCAACGCCGAGCGCGGGCCGGATGCGCATGAAGTGCTCGTCCGCTTCAACTATCCGCTGTCGCGCCGTTTCTGGGCCGGGATCGAAGTGCCCTTCTACCAGCGCTTGAGCAACGGCGCGGACAATTTCGGCGACATCACGCTCTCGACGCTGTTCATGCTCGCCGAGACGCGCGATCTGTCGCTCAACGCCGGAGTCGCCTGGCGGCTGCCGACCGGATCGACGCGGCTCGGCAACAACCAGTTCGTGCCGACGCCGCAGGTCAATTTCTTCACCGATATCGGCAATGGTTTCTCGTTTCGCGGCCGCGTCGGCTATGCGATCGCCGATCGCGGCACCGATGCGGTGGTGGTGAACGCGACGATCGGCCAGACGATCACCCCGCACAACCGCGCGCCCTTCGGCGATCTCACCTGGTATCTCGCCGCCAATTGGAACGAGCCGGTCAACCGCAGCGCGCCGACCTTCGTCAGCATCACGCCGGGCTTGCGCACCCATTTGGGCGGCAATCTCTTCCTGTTGGGCGGGATCGAATTCCCGGTCACCCCGGCGCGCGATTCCTTCCGCGAGCGGTTGATCATCCAGATCGTGCAGGGGTTTTGAGCCGAGGCCGCGTCGGTCGGGATGGCCGACCGACACGGGGCTCAGCGGCAGGCGCGGCGGAATTCGACCGGGGTGTGGCCGATCAGCGCGCGGAACCGCTCGCTGAAGCGCGCGGGGCTCGAAAAACCGGTCGCCGCCGCGATCTCGGCGAGCGAGCGATCGTCGCCGCGCAACGCCTCGATCGCCGCCGCCACGCGCTAGGCGATGACGAAGGCATAAGGCGTCAACCCCGTCGCGGCGCGAAAGGCGCGGATGAAATGATAGCGGCTCATGCCCCCTTCGCGCGCCAGCGCATCGAGCGTGATCGGCGCGGCCAGATGCGCGCGGACGTAATCGCGCACGCGGGCGACCCGCGCCGCCGGCAAGGGCGAATCGACCGCCGCGCGCGGCGTGGGGCCGGTGAGCGTCGCCAGCCGCAGATTGAGCCGCGTCAGCCGCGTTTCGGCGAGCAGCGGATCGGCGGCGCCTTCGGCGAGCAACAATTCGAACAGCGCGCGCACGATGGCGTCGTTGCGCCCGAACTCGTCGGCGAAGCGCACGCTTTCGGGGGCGACTTCATAGGCTTCCGCCACGTCGCGCGCGAAACGATCGGGCGCGAGGAACAAATGCGCGAAATCGATCGGCCCGGTGGTGTGCCAGCGATAGCTGCTGCCGGCGGGTACCATGGTGAAGGCGCCGCTGCCGACATCGACATGCGCGGTGCCGCGCCCGCCCCAGCGCACCACGCGCTTGGCGCCGCCCAGATGGAGCACGAGCAGATGATGATCGAGCGGCGGCTGCACCATCGCCGGCGCGGTGCTCGACCAGCGCTGGATCAACGCCCCCGACAATTGGGTGCAGGTCGCGACCGGCCGCCGCCCCTCGGCCCATTCGGCCCAGGCGCCCGGCGAGAGCCAATCGCGCCCGCGCGACCGCTGGTGGCGACGCGTCGGCGTAAGGCGCCCTGGCGGCGCGGGGGGAGCGGGCAACGGGCCAATGGCGATGGTCACGCTTCGTCCTCTCGATCGAGCAACGGCTCCGCCCGGTGCCCTCGATGGGGCACAAGCTAGCGGCAACACGGGTTGATAGGGTCTATCGTTTCGATGCGTGGCCTAATGCGCGACGCCAGGGCATCATTGGGACAAGGTCATCAACGCGGCTAGAACGGAAGGACCAATTATCTGAACGAGGTAGTTCGCGAACTTGATAAAGCAGCCGCCGCGGCCATCGCGCTCGATGCGCCGCTCGCCGAAAAGCTCGCGCTCGTCACCCGCCGCCTCGCCACGCTGAGCCCCCATTTCGCGACCGCGATCGGGCGCTTGATCGAGCGTTTGGAAAGCGCGGGCGCCGGCGCCCAAGCGCCCAAGCCGGGGACGCCGATGCCGCCCTTCCGTCTGCCCGATCACCAACATCGGCTGGTCTCGCTCGCCGATCTGCTCGACGAAGGGCCGGTCGCGATCATCGTCGTGCGCGGCCATTGGTGCCATTATTGCCGGGTGCAGGTCGCCGATCTAGCGGCGGCGACGGGGGGCGCGCTGCGGCTGGTGTTCATCTCGGCCGAAACCCATGGCCCCGCCGCCGCGCTGCGCGCCGAAATCGGCGAGGAGGCGATTTTCCTATGCGACGTGGGCGCGGGCTATTTGCTGTCGCTCGGGCTCGCGATCTGGATCGATCCCTCGGTCGCGCGCCAGGTGAAGGCGGCCGGGGTCGATGTGCCCGCTTACCAAAGCAACAGCGGCTGGATCGTGCCGATCCCGGCGGTGTTCGTCGTCGGGCAAGACGGGTTGATCCGCCTCGCCCATGTCGACCCCGATTATCGCCGCCGGCTCGATCTGCGCGCGGCGCTCGCCGATCTCAGGCCGCCACCGGCTGCGCCACCGCCGACCAATCCGCCGCCCGCAGCAGATTGACGAGCGCGGCCGCCTCGCGCGGCTGGGGGCGCCCCGTCACCGCATAGACCGCGATCGTGCGCGAAAGCGGCACGCCGAGCCCGCGCCGCCGCCGCAAGCGCGCGTCCTGCATCCCGCTCGCGGGAACGATCCCCACCCCGATGCCGGCGGCGACCAGCGCGAACATATCGTCGCATTGATCGACTTCATGCGCGCGCCCCGAATCGACCCCGGCGGCCGCGAGCGCGGTGACCGCGCCCGCGGCGAGCTCGGCGCCGCGGTGGAGCACGAAAGCCTCGCCGCGCCGCACCGCCTCGGCGAGCGGCAACGCGCCGCTTTCGTCGGCGAGCGGATGGTCGGTCGGGAACAGCAGATCGAAGCCTTCGGTGAAGATCGGCTTCGCGTCGAACCGCTCCCAGCCGTCGTCGAGCGCGGTGCAAATCGCGAGATCGGCGATGCCGCGCTTGAGCATCGTCGCGATTTCCTCGGGCGCGGCGCGGCGCAGCTTCAGCCGCAAGCCGGGATAGACGCGCCGCAGCTCGCGCAGCATCGGCATGATCAGTTCGAGATCGAGCACGCGCGCGATCGCCAGGCGCAAGGTGGTCGCTTCGCCTGCGGTGACGGCGGCGGCGATCGCCTTGGCCGAAACCGCGCTTTCATAACATTGGCGCAGCATCGGCAGCAGCCGCGCGCCGAGTTCGGTCAAATGCGTCAACCGCCCTTCGCGGCGAATCAATTCATCGCCCAATTCGGCCTCGAGCAGCTTGATCCCGCGGGTGAGCGCGGGCTGGCTCACCTGGCACAGTTCGGCCGCGCGCGTGAAGTTGAGCGTTTCCGCAACCGCCAAGAAATAGCGGACCTGTTGCATTTCCATCGATCGCTTCCCGTCAGCCGGAACTGGCCTCACCCCAGTTCGCGGGGGTCGGTTGGCTTGTTACAATCATGCACCAAAACGCGGCATTGAGGGGCACTCGGATCGCCTCGATCGGAAACGCTCTTACCATCGTCATCGCGCGGCGACGATGGCCGTTTTGTCAAAAACCCGCTTCCGCGATCTTGCTTCGCGCCAAGCGTTGACGCCCCGCCCCCGCTTGTGCCACTAGCGCTGGACACGCCTGGCGCAGGCGGGTGTAGCTCAATGGTAGAGCAGAAGCTTC
>LWDI01000066.1 GCA_002083475.1 Proteobacteria bacterium SG_bin5 | reverse complement strand
GCGCGACCGTGACCCATTCCATCAGCACCAGGAAAACGAGCGCCGCGAACCCCGCCCAGATCACCCGCCGCGCGCGCGCATAGCCGTAAACCTCGGTCAGCACGTCATCGAGCAGATAGGAGAGCGGGAAGAACAGGATGCCCGCGCCGAACGGCCATAGCCCCAGCCAGGGGAGATCGACCGCCGCGCGCTTGCCCGCGCCGACGACGTTGGAGAGCACCAGGATGACGACGAACGCCGCCATCACCAGATCATAATAGCGGAAATGCGCGCCCTGCACGTCGCGCGCGATCACTTTCTTGAGCAACGCCGCCTCTCCCCTGTCGCCGCGCCCGTCTTATCGCTGTTTCGCGGCCGCGCAATCCGCGCTATCGGACTGAGCGGGCGCCCGTAGCTCAGCTGGACAGAGCACGAGCCTTCTAAGCTTGGGGTCGCAGGTTCGAACCCTGCCGGGCGCGCCATCTTCGAGTGGGTGGTTGGGGGGCGGGCACGGGCGGTGTAATGATTTTCTGGGACGATTGCCGACTGGCAGCTTACAGGCGCTAGATACAGGAAAGCTGCCGTCCCTGATCGATCACGGCGCACTGCTGCTCTTGATCCGACCTTTGCCATTCAGCAGCGATTGCTCCAGCCCGACTCTGCCTTGCAACAGCTCAGCCATTAGCGCAGGGCTCATCTTCGAATGCGCCTGCGTGGAAAGCGGACATACCCTGCCCGGCAATTGAACGACGACTTTCTGCTGGACGCGACCTATGCCGGTCTTCGGCACAGCGGCTTAGCATAGTTTCTCGCGTCGCTCTTCGATGACGAAGCGGCGTTCGCCCGCGACCCAGCATAGGTCGTAGCGCTTCCCTCCTTTCAGCCGGCGAAAGAAGGTGCCGCCCCGCGTGGCGCGCTCCGAAGCTAGCCCGCCCAGGTTGGGCGCGGCGAAAGACGAGGTGCCGGTGGTTACAGACGCCCATAGGCTAGTGAATCGAGGTTCCACCTCGATTCCCGGCGCCAGGCGGTACAGGTGCCATTCCGTCGAGCTGGTACCGATCTGGAGCCGGAAATAAATCGTCGTGCCAGTACGATTGCGCAATGCCAAGACATTGCCCGGCAGCACGGAGGTGCTCGACGGTGGCCAGGCTCCGTTCGCAGCATCCTGACATGGCGCTGCGGCGCACGCCATCCTGTCCGCTTGCTGCGCATTGGCGGGCGGTCTGGCGAGCGTGTCGCTCGTCTGGCTATCCTCGCGGCGATCTATGACCGCCAGCGAGGTAGTCGCCATAATCGGTGCTAACCAGATCGCGAGAACCATCATTCCCTGCCCTCCCCGGACTTGCTAGACCGGCCAAGCAGATAGCCGGCGATCGTACCGAGCAATCCGAGCGCCGGCGCGATGTCGACCGCGCTATAGCCGCTAGCGACCAGAAAGAGCGTGCCGATGACCACGATGATCAGCGCCATGAAACGAATGATGTCGTTCGACTCCATCTCGGTCGCGCGCTTCATATAGATGCCGGCGGCGGCCATCAGCAGGCCGAACGCGAGCACCATGACCGAAATGATGAACTCGCGGCTGGTGAGATAATTCTCGGCTGCGAACGTCGACGCGGCATCGCTCGCAGGCGGTGCATTCGCGAATGCCGGCGTCGCGGTGGCTGCCACAAGCAGGAGCAAAATGATCAATCGCATCGCATGTCCCCCAAAGATTCATGCCACGGGCGCCGTCAACCTGCCCCGTCGACTTCATATGCAGTGTCGGAAATGATCCGGTCGACGGCCTGCCGCGAAAGATGTTCCTGCACCCCCGAGCCGACGTAGCGCATCTGATCTATCAATATCAGTCCGAGCAGGAGATAGTGTTTGGTCGCGTCGTCCGGCTGCGCCAGCGCGATGCTCTGGTGGAAATCCACAAAGCTTCGGTTGATACGCGATCGGATCACGGGATGGGTGGAGCGCAGCCCAATGGCCGGATCGTCGGCGGAGGGCCCGTCGTGCTCCAGCAACGTCCGGTTCAGTGGCTCCAGCGCAGCCATAAACTCGCTTTCCTGGCGAGTCTCCGGCGTGTTCGCGCTTTGATTGAATTGCGTCACCGACGAGCAGATCGTGCGGTCACCGTCCCTCGAAGGGAAGCAATCGCTGGAAATTAGCTCGGCGCCGGCTTCGGCGCCACTTGTAACCGTGTCCCACGCCCAGGCATTGCGCGCGAACACCGCGCCGGTTTCGCGCGCGTCGCGGGCCCGCTCGAACACCTCCCAGAAGGACAGGTACATCCGTCCGGCCAGCAGCGCGGCGGCTCGATCTTGGGGATTGGCGAAGCGCGGATCGGCGCGCGCGATGCGCTGAAGGCTCTCGGCGGCCGAGATATCGGCGGCGATCTCCTGCTGCCAGCTCCGCGCGACCTCGCCGACCGTAGTGTCCTGGACGCGTATCGGGGCATGGTCGAGCTGCATATGCGCGACTTCATGCGCCAAGACGAACGCGATCAGCCACCGTCGCAGCGCCGTCTCGAACTTTTCGAGACCTTGGATCTGGCCGACCTTGCTAGAAACGATGGAAGATTCGAACTTGCCGTCCACCATCGCAGAGAAAGCCCCAGCGTAACGTCGATAGTCGTCGCGCAGAGCCAGGTTGAATGCTTCCATGTCCGCGCGCGTCTCGAACTCCTCCACCGAATTGACTTCGCCGATTGAGACATCGAGAGTCGCGAAGGCCATCGCCAGCATCGCATCTATGAACCCGATCGTCGGCGCGCTGACCAGGATGAAGTTCGCCGCATCCCCCGTCTGCCGCACCACGCCGGGCTTGGCGCACTGAAAGTCGTCTGGCACGCGCGCATAGAAGGCGTCGACATAGTCCGATTGGACCGTGTCGAGCGTATAATCCTTGAGCGGATGGGTTTTTATGAGGGGATCCGCTTCGATCAGCGTCGACGCCGACAGCAGGCGCTGCGAAGATTTCCACTCGGTGAAACGGGTGAGGAACCGCTGGCCCAGCTCCTTGACGACCTCCTCGCGCGCATATTGCGGAAAGGCCTTGCCCACAAGATTGACCGACTGGGCGAAATCCGGCGCAAGCCAAGCGGGATTCTGCAGGCGCGCCTGCATGTCCTCGACATAGCAGGCGCGCCAGTTCTTGTCGGAAGGGAAGCGATGCGCGCTCGCCAAGCCGTCGGGCGCGGCGGCGGGCAACGTCGGCCCTGCCTCGCGTGCCGCGCGCGGACGATCACGCAATCGGCGGAAAGTGGTGGGATTGCTGGTCCGCACGGTTGCCAGCGCCCGCTTCAGCCCCGGAAAATCTCCGGCCATCGCGGCAGCATAGGTTCGGAACAGCGCCTGCTTCGCCGGATCCCGCGAGAGCCGATCCGCAAGCCCAGGCAGCTTTTCTCCGCCGAACTGGTGCTCGATGATCCAGCTGCCATAGTCGTCCGCGAGTGTGCTATCCGCCGGGAACCGCTTAAGCTCCTTCTCGTACAGCTCGATCACGCCTGCATAGTCGCCGGTACTGCTCCGCAGGTTCCGGTAACGCGGGAACGCCTCGCGGGGCGGGTCGGCGGAAGCCAAGACCCGGTCCAGATCCGCCTTGATCCGCACAAAGGCCTCCAGGCTGAGCTTGCCCTGGAGCCGACCGACTGTCTCCCTGTACAAGTTGGAGGCCTCCTCAGCGGAGAGCGGCGCGGATTGACCCGAGGCCGTCTGTTGCTTCGCGAGTACCACGCTGGGTAAAAGTGGAAGCCATGCCAAACTGACAACAATCAACGGCTTGACTAGTTTGCAGCTCATGCCTCCCTCACAGACCGTTCATAACGTTGACCAAAGATAAGCATATAGTGCGCTAGCTGATGTACCCTCGCAAGATGATTGGTAACATTAATCGGCCAACTGAGCTAGCAATAGGCATGTTGAAGATAGATCGTTCATGATGCGACAAAATTGCTGCTTTCGATCGCACCCCTGGCGATGACCTTTCGCTGGAGCGCAGAGCTGTTGGGCCACAAAGTCGCCGATGTCGGTCGCTTCCGATCGCCGCCACAAGCAAGGTGAACGAACGGCAGGTTCCGGGACAGCGCCCAGAAACGCCGAATGGCCGAAACTGAGGCGCAAACCCGCCATCCGCAATCTCAGCCTACCAAAATCACCCAACCCCCCGAGCAAGCCAAATCCAGGCGCGACCGATCGCCCCCCCTAAAACGGCATCGGCAGGCCGAACGGGTTGCGCTTCTTCTTCGGCTTGGGCCGGGCCCCGCCCTCGCCTGCGCCTTCGCCGCCGGTCGGATCGCCGTCCTCGCGCATCTGGTCGCGCATCCCCAAGAAGGTGAAGTAGGTCGAGCGCGTCGCGACGCGGGTCACCCAATCGGGCGCCCAGGTCGGGAGCGCCTTGGGCGGGCGCGGCGGGTAGCTGAAGCTGTGGGTCGGGCCATAGGCGATCGCCGACAAAACGCCGCCCTGGCCCATCCGGCGCGCCGCCTCGGTCGGGATCGCGCATTGCGTGGTCGCGGGCGCGAGCACGGTTTTCGCCTGCACCAGCCGCGCGACTTGATCGGCGCTCGCGAAATCGTCGGGCTGCTGCCCGTCCTGCACCTCGCTCGAGGTCCAGATGACCATCGTCTTGTCCTCGCCGCCGCCGACCGCGGTCAAGAAATAGCCGAGCGCGTTCGGCACTGGGTTCCAGGCGAGCGCCATCGCGCCCGCCGGCGTCTTGCCGCTCTGGGTGAACCGCATCGGCGCCAGGAAATCCTGGTCGGGCGCCATGGTGAAGCGGATTTCGGGGCTGTAATTGCCCTTGATCACATGATCGCCGACCAGGCTCGAGCGCGCGGTGACCGTGCGCCGCATCCGATCATTGGGCCATTCGCCGATCGTCGCATAGCGGCCGCGCCCCGCGGACCCGGCGGACCCGGCGCCCATGCCCGCCATGGCGCCCATGCCGCCCATCCCCGGCATGCCGCCCATGCCCTGGCGCGACCGCATCCGCGCCATCGACTTCATCTGCTCGGAGAGTTGATCGTACATCTTGGCGAAATCGATGACCACCGGCTGCCCCGGCCGCGTCGCCGCGCCGCAGCCCCAGAAGATCATCAGCCGCCCTTCGGGCCGCTCGGGATCCCGCTCGTCGCCGGGCTCCGGCCGACCCTGAACCAACGGGCGCGGCGTGACCAGCGGGATCGACGGGCCGAGGCCGAGCCCGGCGGGCGGCAGATGCTCGGCAGTGGGCGCGCCGGCGGGGGTGCGGTTGCTGCCGAGTTCGAGCCAGAGCGAGCGGTTGCTGGCGTCGTCGCTCATCCCGTCGCGCATCATCGCGCCGATCATGCCGAGGCCACCGCGCGCGTTCATCATCCCCGCGCCGAAGCCGGACATGGTATCCGCCTTGATCCGATAGCTGACCGTTCCACCCGGCGGCGGCCCCAGACGAACCGGCGCCTGCGATTGCGCCACCGCCCAACTTCCCGCCGCCCAACTTCCCGCCGCCACGACGCCAAGCGCCGTCGTCGCCACGAACCAAAGCCGCATGCCCGCCTCCCCGTTCGAGTCGTTGTCGTGAGCACCGTGTTTCGTTGGCGCGAGAATAGCCCTTCGCGCCGACCAGCGAAAGGCGCATTCGGGGAGACGTCCCTTTTCGCATCCGTCGGGCTAGCGGCTCCCAGGACGTGGTAGCGCCGAGTGGCGCCCTTCGCGCGCTTGCTACCCCGCCAGCGCCAGCCGCCCGAGCAGCACCGCGCCCAGCGGTCCCGCGCGGCCTTCGAGCGCGGCGGGCACGAGATAGGTGTCGAGATCGTCGAGCGCGCTTAGCGCGAGATAGCCGCCCAGGCTCTCGGCGAGGCGCAAGCGGATGCGCGGGAGCAGCATGGGCTGCGCCATCACCCCGCCGCCCCAGACGATCCGGCGCGGCACGCCGGTCAGCACCAGCGCCTGGGCGAGCTGGGCGAGCGCGTCGGCGGCGAAATCCCAGGCGGGGTCGTCGGCGGCGAGCTCGGGCGCGGGGCGGCCGGCGCGCGCGGCGATCGCGGGGCCGCTCGCCAGCCCCTCGATACAATCGCCGTGAAAGGGGCAGGTGCCCGCGAACGCATCGCCCGGCAGGCGGCGCGGGCGCAAATGGCCGAGCTCGGCATGGGCCAGGCCATCGAGCGGCCGCCCGCCCGCGACCAGCCCCGCGCCCACCCCGGTGCCGACGGTGACATAGGCAAGGTCCGCGAGCCTCCGCGCCGCGCCCCACTCGGCCTCGGCGAGCGCGGCGCCCACCACATCGGTGTGAAAGCCGAGCGGCACCGCGTAGCGCGCGATCAGGCGCCGCGCGATGTCGGTGTGCGACCAGCCGGGCTTGGTGGTGACGGTGATCGATCCCCAGCCGGGGCTCGCGCGATCGATATCGATCGGGCCGAAGCTCGCCACCCCGATCGCCGCGAAACCGCGCCAGCGATCGAGCACCGCCTCGATCGCCGCCAGCGTCTCGGCGGGGCTGGTGGTGGGCAGGCGCACTTCGTCGCGCACGTCCTGGGGGCCGCTCGCGAGCAGGCAGACGATCTTGGTGCCGCCAAGCTCGATGCCGGCGATGAGCGGGTCGGTCATGCGCGCGAGGCTAGGCGCGCGCGGCGGGGGGAGCAAGGCGGGTCCGCCACGTCCGCATCCCCATCCGTCGTCCCAGCGAAAGCTGGGACCTCGAGCAACCGGTGCGCACCGTTACACAAAGGCCCCGGCCTTCGCCGGGGCGACGCTCTCGGGCGCTTTGAAGGCCCTGACGCATAAGCCCAACTTGCCTCGCCCGCTCATCCGCGCTCATAGTCGGCCCCAGAAAACCAAAACCAGAAAATCAAAAGGGGAATGCATGATCCGCCGCCTGTTGCTCGCGAGCCTGCTCGCCTCCACCGCCGCCGCCGCGCAGACGCCGCCCGCGAACCCGCCCAAAGCGAAATGGGACGTGAACGCCCCGCCCGGCATGGCGACGCGCGAAGTGAAGCTCGACGTCGCCGAGGGCAGCTGGATGAACGTCGACGTCTCGCCCGACGGCAAGACGATCGCCTTCGATCTGCTCGGCGACATCTATACCATGCCGATCGCGGGCGGCGCGCCGACGCGGATCGCCAGCGGCCTGGCTTACGATCAGCAGCCGCGCTTCTCGCCCGATGGCAAGCGCATCGCCTTCGTCTCCGATCGCGGCGGCGGCGACAATGTGTGGCTGATGAACCTCGACGGCGGCGACAAGCGCCAGCTGACCAAGGAGGATTTCCGCCTGCTCAACCAGCCGAGCTGGAGCCCCGACGGCCGCTTCATCGTCGCGAAGAAGCATTTCACGACGCAGCGTTCGCTGGGGACGGGCGAGGTGTGGCTCTATCACGTCTCGGGCGGCGGCGGCGTTCAGCTGGTCAAGCGCGCGAGCGAGGTCCTGCAAAAGGAATTGGGCGAGCCGATCTTCGCCCCCGACGGCAAGGGCATTTACTACACCCGCAACGTGACCCCAGGGCCGATCTTCGAATATGCCCAGAATTCGAACACCGATCTCTTCCACATCGAGCGCTATGATCTCGATAGCGGTGAGGTGACGACGGTCGCGCAAGGGGTCGGCGGCTCGGTGCGCCCCACCCCCTCGCCCGACGGCAAGCTGATCGCTTTCGTCCGCCGCGAGCGGGCGCGCTCCAAGCTATACGTGAAGGACCTCGTCTCGGGCGCAGAGCGCAAGGTGTATGACGCGCTCGACCAGGACGTGCAGGAAACCTGGGCGGTGACCGGCGTCTATCCCAATATGGTCTGGACGCCCGACAGCCGGCAGATCGTCTTTTGGGCGGGCGGCAAGCTGCGCCGGGTGGGCGCGGACGGCGCGGGCGCGGCCGAAATCCCCTTCCGCGTGAACGACAGCCGCGTCGTGATCGACGCGACTCACCCGCCGGTCGAGGTCGCGCCGGCCAAGTTCGGCACCAAAATGGCGCGCTGGGCGGCGGTGTCGCCCGATGGCAGGCAAGTGGTGTTCGAAACGCTCGGCAAGCTGTGGATCAAACCCACCGCCGGCGGCAGCGCGCGGCGGCTGACGAGCGCCAAGGACGGCTTCGAGCTGTGGCCGAGCTGGTCGCGCGACGGCAAGCAGATCGTCTTCGTCGCCTGGAACGACCAGACGCTCGGCCGCGTCGCGGTGGTGCCGGCGAGCGGCGGCGCGGCGCGCGTCGTGACGCCGCAACCGGGCCATTACGCCCTCCCCCGCTTTTCGCCCGACGGCAAGACGATCGCCTTCGAACGCCGCGCCGGCGAGGGGCTGACAGCGGATAATTGGAGCGAAAATCCCGGCATCTACCGCATCGCCGCGACCGGCGGCGCGATGACGCGCGTCGCCAAGGACGGCGGCAACCCGCAATGGGGGGCGAGCAACGATCGGCTGTTCTTCACCGCGACCGAAAAGGGCAAGCTCCAACTCGTCTCGACCGACCTGAACGGCGAGGCGAAGCGGGCGCACGCGACCGGCGAGCTGGTGAATGATTATCAGGTCTCGCCCGATGGCGGCTTCGTCGCGTTCCGGCAAAATTATCAGGCGTTCGTGATGCCGCTGATGCCCGGCACCCAAGACGTTTCGACAGATCAAAAGGGCGGGCCGCTCCCCGTCACCAAAGTGAGCGCCGACGGCGCGAATTTCATCAATTGGTCGAGCAAGGGCGTGCATTGGAGCCTGGGGCCGACGCTCTATTCGGCGGACCTGGGCCAGCTCTTCGCCTCGGCGCCGCCCGCCGAGGGCGCGGCCAAATTCGCGCCGCCGTCAAGCGGCGTGTCGCTCGCGATGGAGGTGGCGAGCGACAAACCGAGCGGCACCGTCGTCCTCGCCGGCGCGCGGCTGGTGACGATGGCGGCGGCGGATGGCGGCATCATCGACGATGGCGTGATCGTGATCCAGGGCGATCGCATCGCCGCGATCGGCCCGCGCGCCTCGGTCAGCGTGCCGGCGGGCGCCAAGATCATCGACGTGAAAGGCAAGACGATCATCCCCGGGCTGATCGACGCGCACGCGCACGGGCCCCAGGGCGAGGACGAGCTGGTGCCGCAGCAAAATTGGTCGGCGCTCGCCAATCTCGCGCTGGGCACGACGACGATCCACGACCCCTCGTCCCGCGCGGCGGAAATATTGGCGGCCGCCGAAATGCAGCGCGCGGGCGTGATCCTCGCCCCTCGCACCTTCTCCACCGCCGAGATCATCTACGGCGCCAAGGCGCCCGGCATCTATGCCCAGATCGACAGCTATGAGGACGCGCTCGCCCATGTGCGCCGGCTGAAGGCGGAAGGGGCGATGAGCGTGAAGAATTACAACCAGCCGCGCCGCGAGCAGCGCCAGATGGTGGTGAAGGCCGCGCAGGCCGAGGGGCTGCACGTCGTTCCCGAAGGCGGATCGCTGTTCAACCTGGATGTGTCGCTGGTGATGGACGGCAATTCGACCGTCGAACACAATGTGCCGCTCAGCGTGTTCTATCAGGATGTCGTCCAGCTCTGGTCGCAGACCAAGACCAATTACACCCCGACCCTGGTCGTTACCTTTGGCGGGCCGGCGGGCGATCCCTATTGGCGATCGCACACCGATGTGTGGAAACACCCGATCCTCACCCGCCACGAGCCGCCCGGCGCGCTCGCCGCCGCCAATGTCCGCCGCGGCCTGGCGGCCGATGAGGATTATGTCGATGACGACAGCGCGCGCGAGGCCAAGAAGCTCGCCGACAAGGGCGTGATGGTCTCGATCGGCGCGCATGGCCAGCAGGCGGGGCTCGGGCCGCATTGGGAAATGTGGTCGTTCGCGCGCGGCGGCTGGAGCCCGATCGAGGCCCTGCGCGCGGCGACGATCATGCCGGCGACGTCGCTCGGCTATGCCAAGGACATTGGTTCGCTCGAAGTCGGCAAGCTTGCCGATCTGGTGGTGCTCGACGCCGATCCGACGCAAGACATTCGCAATTCGGACAAGGTGCACCGGGTGATGCTCGGCGGGCATTTGTACGATCCGCTGACGATGGACGAAGTCGATACGGGCACGCGCAAGAAAGCCCCCTATTGGTGGCAGTCCGAAGGCAAGGCGAGCGCGGGCGGGACCGCCGCCGGGCATAGCGACGGCGATGTGTGACGCTTAAAAAACCTCCCCGTTCACGGGGAGGGGGACCATTTGCGCAGCAAATGGTGGAGGGGGGCGCCGCCTAGCGGGAGCGGCGCGCTAGGCGGGCCACCCCCCTCCACCCCTACGCGGTCCCCCTCCCCGCGCGCGGGGAGGATGGGGTTGCGCACCCCACCATGAAACCAACCGACCCGACCGCACGTTACGCGCGCAAAGATCAAAGGGGCTCGTCGTTGCGCATCCGCCAATTTCTGCCGTTTCCGGCTGCCTGCGCGGCGCTCGGCTGGGCGGTCGCGCCGGTCATGGCGGCGGCGCAGACGCCGCCCCCCGCCCCCCAGACCCCGCCGCTCCCCTCCCCGCCCTCGGCGGAGTCGGACTTCGATCAAGCGCTGCCCCCGCTCGACCAAGTTCAGCCCCCGCCCGAGCCCGCCGCTCCATCGCCGGCGACGCCCGCCCCATCGCCCGCGACGCCCGCCGCCCCGGTCGCCGCCGAGCCCGAACTCACCGCGCCGCTGCCGCCGCTGTCGGCGACCGACACCACTCCGCCGGTCGACGTTCAGGTCAAGGATGACGAAAAGGCGCCGAGCATCCCCTATCGCGTCGTGATCAAGGGTCTCGCCGACATCGATTTGGAGGATGAGTTCCGCGGCCTATCGGCGCTGCTCCAGGGCGGGCGGCGCGGGGCGAACGCCGCGCAGATCGGCGCGCGCGCCGATGAGGACGTGCAGCTGATCGAACGGCTGCTGCGCTCGGAGGGTTTTTACGACGGGGTGGCGACCGCCTCGATCAACACCTTGCCGAACGAGGAAAACCGCCTCACCGTCACGCTCACCGCGACGCCGGGGCCGCGCTTCACGCTCGGGCAAATCGCGATCACCGGCGCCGCGCCCGAGCCGACCGATCTCGCCCGCCGCGCGCTGGATCTGTCGACCGGCGATCCGATCGTCGCCGCCGCCGTGCAGGCCGCCGAGGCGCGCGTCGCGCTGCGCCTGCCCGAACAGGGCTATCCCTTCGCCGAACTGGGCGAGCGCGACATTCTCCTCGACGACGTCACTCATGTCGGCGACTATACGCTGCCGATCGTCGCCGGCCCCAAGGGGCGGTTCGGCAACATCCAGGTCGCGGGCGACCCGATCTTCACGCCCAAGCACATCCGCGTGCTGCGCCGCTTCAAGGACGGTGACCTCTACGACAGCCGCAAGGCCGACGATTTGCGCCAGGCGCTGATCGCGACCAGCCTCTTTTCCACCGTCTCGGTCGAGCCCGTGCGCACCGGCGAAACGCTGCCCGACGGCACCGAGCGTGTCGATCTGCTCGTGCGCCAGACCAAGGGGCCGTGGCGCCAGCTCGCCGCGCAGGCCGGCTATGGCACCGGCGAGGGGGTGAAGGTGCAAGGCAGCTGGACGCATCGCAACCTTTTCCCGCCCGAAGGCGCGCTGACGGTGAACGTGATCGCGGGCACGCTCGAACAATCGCTCGGCGGGCTGTTCCGGCGCTCGAACGCGGGCCAGCGCGACCGGGTGCTGGCGCTGGGCGCGAGCGTCGCGCGTCAGCGCTTCCAGGCGTTCCAGGCGGATACGATCCAGCTCACCGCCGCGCTCAGCCGCGCCTCGACGCCGATCTTCCAGAAGCGCTGGACCTGGAGCATCGGCGCCGAGCTGCTCGCGAGCCGCGAACGCCCCAATGCCGCGATCGACCCGACGCGCGCGCGCCGCACCTATTTCATCGGCGCGCTCCCCTTGCAGCTCGGCTATGATCGCTCGAACAGCCTGCTCGACCCCACGCGCGGCTTTCGCGTCAACGCGCGGCTGAGCCCCGAGGCGCAGCAGGTGAGCGGCGGGCCATTTGATAGCTATGCGCGCATCCTGGTCGACGTCTCGGGCTATTATCCGGTCAGCGACAGTTTCACCATCGCCGGGCGCGCGCGCGCGGGATCGATCATCGGCGCGGCGCGCGACACGATCGCGCCCTCGCGGCGCTATTATGCCGGTGGCGGCGGATCGGTGCGCGGCTTCGGCTTCCAGCAGCTCGGCCCCAAGGACGCGCAGGGCAATCCGATCGGCGGCCGATCGGTGACCGAATTCGCACTCGAGGGGCGCTATCGCTTCGGCAATTTCGGCATCGTCCCCTTCATCGACGCGGGGCAGGTGAGCGAGGGTTCGACGCCCACCCTTTCCGGCCTGCGCTTCGGCGCGGGGATCGGCGCGCGCTATTACACCAATTTCGGGCCGCTGCGGATCGACGTCGCGACGCCGATCGGCCGCCGCCGGGGCGAAACCGCGATCGCGCTTTACCTCTCGATCGGGCAGGCCTTTTGATGGCGCGGGTGTTCAAATGGATCGGCATCGCGCTCGGCGTGATCCTCGCGCTGGTCGCGGCGCTGGTCTTCGGGATCGACACCGGGCCGGGGCATGATTTGATTCGCGGCCAGATCGCGGCCTATCGCACCCAATCGGGCCTCAATTTCCGGGTCGGGCGGATCGAGGGATCGATCTATGGCAAAATGACGCTGATCGATTTCGAGGCGCGCGACCAGAATGGCGTTTACCTCACCGCCCCGCGCGCGAGCGTCGATTGGCGACCCTTTGCTTATGTGAACAACCGGCTCGACATCCGCGCGCTGATCGTCCCCACCGCGCGGCTGGCGCGATTGCCGGTGCTGAAACCCGTGCCGCGCGACCCGAACGAGCCGATCCTGCCCGATCTCCATATCGACATCGACCGGTTCGAACTCGGCCGGCTCGAGGTCGCGCCCGCCGTCACCGGTCGGCGCCACATCGTCGGCTTGGCGGGCATGGCGGACGTCGCCAATGGCCATGCGCGGGTGACGCTCGACGGCGAGGCGCTGAGGGCGCCGGGCGTCGCGGGAGGCGATAGGCTCCGCGCCAAGCTCGACGCGGTGCCCGATGCCAACCGGCTCGTGATCGACGCCGATCTGCGCGCGCCAGCGGGCGGGCTGGTCGACAGTTACGCGCGGCTCGGCAAGCCGATGGCGTTCAGCATCAAGGGTCAAGGCGATTGGCGCGCCTGGAACGGCCGCGCGCGGGGCCAGGTGGGTGGCGCGCCGCTCGCCGATCTGGCGCTCAGCGCGCGCAGCGGCACCTTCCGCGCGACGGGCATGACGATGCCCGGCACGGTCGCCCCCGTCGCCGCGCGGATGCTGCCGCGCGTCGCGGTCGATCTGGTCGCCGCCGTGGCCGATCGCCGCGCCGACCTGCGCTTCACCGCGCGCGCCGATGCGCTGACGCTCGGCGCCAACGGGTTGATCGATTTGGGCGAAAGCCGGTTTCGCCGGTTGATCGTCGATCTCAGCCTGCTCCAGCCGCAGACGATCACCCCCAAGCTCGCAGGCGACGATGTGCTGCTCCACGCGGTGCTCGATGGGCCGATCGCGCGGCCGCTGCTCGATTACCGCATCACCGCGCGCCGGATCGCCTTCGGCACGACCGGGGTGGAAGCGCTGAGCGCCAGCGGCCAGGCGCGGGTCGATGCCGATCGCATCCTGATCCCGGTCCACGCGACCGCCCGGCGGGTGACCGGTTTGAACGCGGCGGCGGGCGGGCTGCTCGAAAATCTGCGGATCGACGGCGATCTCGCTTATACCGGCGGGCGGCTGCTCTCGGACAATCTCAAGCTGCGCTCGTCGCGGATCGACGCGACCGCGCTCGTCCTCGCCGATCCGGCCAAGGGGGTCTATACCGGCGCGCTCAAGGGCCGGGTGAACGACTATCAGGTCGCGGGATTAGGGCGGATCGCGCTGACGACCGACGCCAATCTCGTCGCCGACAATCGCGGCGGCTACGGTATTCGCGGCACCTTCCGCGTCGTCACGCGCGAGATCACCAATCAGGCGATCGCCACGCAGCTCGGCGGCCAGGCGGTGACGACGGCGCGCTTCCTGTTCGATCAATCGGGCACCGCGCGGCTCGCGCTGCTGCGGCTCGACGCGCCCGATTTCCGCGTCACCTCGGGCGAGGGCAGCTATGCGATCGACACCGGGCGGTTGACGTTCCGCGCGGCGGGCGCCTCGGACAATTACGGCCCCTTCACGCTCGCCGCCAACGGCACGCTCGAACGGCCGCGCGTGCTGCTCACCGCCGCGCGGCCGGGGCTCGGGATCGGGCTCGCCGATCTGGTCGCCGAGGTGAACGGCACGCCCGCCGGCTATGCGCTCAACGCGCGGGGCGAGTCGCAATATGGGCCGTTCACCGCCGATGTGCTGGTGCGGCGCGGCGCGCGGCTCGCGGTCGATATCCGCCGCGCCACGGTCGCCGGGATCACCGCGCAAGGATCGGTCGCGCAGACCGCCGCCGGGCCGTTCGCGGGGCAGCTCGCCTTCACCGGCGCGGGGCTGAGCGGCACGGCGGCGCTTTCCGCGCAGGGCCAATATCAGCGCGCCGATGTGCAAGCGACCGCCCAGGCCGGGCGCATCCCCGGCGAGCCGCCGATCACCATCGGCAGCGGCCAGCTCCGCGCGACCGCCGTCCTTTTCCCCAAGGCGCCGCAAGTGACCGGCGCGTTCGCCTTCAAGGACATTCGCCGGGGGACTTACCTGATCAACAACGCGCGCGGGCGGATCGACTATCGCGATCAGGCGGGCCGGGTGCAGCTGATCGCCGATGGCGACGCCGGCGTGCCCTTCAACCTCGCCGCCCAGGCCCGGCTCGCGCCCGACCGCGTGCTCGCCAATCTGAGCGGGCGGGTGAACACCATCCCCGTGTCGCTCGATCACCCGGCGCTGGTGCTGAAGCAAGGCGCGGATTGGGTGTTGCAACCCGTGACCCTAGTCGTGCCGCAAGGGCGCGTTGCTCTCGGCGGGCGCTATGGCGCGGCGACCAGCCTGCAGGCGCGCTTCGACAATTTCGACGTCGCGATCGCCCAAGCCTTCGTCCCCGGGCTGGGGCTCGGCGGGCGCGCATCGGGCACGGTCGATTATGCGCAAGCGCGGGGCCAGGCGGTGCCCGATGTGCGCGCGCGGCTCGATCTGGCGCGCTTCACGCGCACCGCGGCTTATGTCGTCTCCGAGCCGGTCGACGTCGCTTTGCTGGCGACGCTGGGGCGTGGCGGCGGTGGGCTCAACGCGCTCGTCAAGCGCGGCGGCACGACCGTCGGGCGTATTCAGGCGCGGCTCGGCGCGCTGGGGGGCGGGGCGACGCTCAATGACCGGCTGCTGGGCGCGCCGCTCAGCGGTGGCGTGCGCTATTCGGGGCCGGCCGACGTGCTCTGGACGCTGACCGGCATCGCCGGGCAGGACGTGCGCGGCGGGATCGCGGTCGCCGCCGATTTCGCGGGCACCCCGCGCGATCCGCAGCTGAACGGCGTGCTCCGCGCGAACGCGCTGCGCTATGAGAATCAAACCTATGGCACGGTGATCAACAACATCGCGCTCCAGGGCCGGTTCACGCGCTCGCGGCTCGAAATCCTGTCGATGACCGGGCGCGCGGGCGCGGGCTCCATCACCGGCCAAGGCTCGATCGGCCTGGGCCAGGGCTTCCCGATCGATCTGCGCACCAGCTTCACCAACGCGCAGCTCGCGCGCAGCGACGCGCTGGGGGCGACCGTTTCGGGCACTCTCGCGATCAGCAACAGCGCGGCGAACGGCGCGCGGATCAGCGGCGAACTCCGCTTGCCCGAGGCGCGCTACGAAGTGATCCGCCAGGGCCAGGCCGAAATCGTCGAACTCACCGGCGTGCGGCGCAAGAACCAGCCGCCGAGCGGCGACGCGCGCGCGGCCGAGGCCACGCCCGCGTCCAACTGGCAGCTCGACATCGCGGTGCGCGCCGATAATCAGCTCTATGTGAGCGGCATGGGGCTCGAGGCCGAATTTTCGAGCGATTTGCGCGTCACCGGCACCGCGAGCGCGCCGCGCGTGGTGGGCGAATTGCGCGTGGTGCGCGGCACCTACAGCTTCGCCGGCCGCCGCTTCACCCTCGCCGACACCGGCGTGATCCGCTTCGCGGGCGGGCGCGAACTCAACCCCGCGCTCTCGATCGCGGCCTCGACCACGGTCGAGGGGGTATCCGCGACGGTCAATATCGGCGGCACCGCGCAAAACCCGCAAATCACCTTCACCTCCACCCCCGCGCTGCCGCAGGACGAGGTGCTCAGCCGCTTGTTGTTCGGCGGGCCGGTGACCTCGCTGTCACCGATCCAGGCGATCCAGCTCGCGGCCGCGCTCAATTCGCTGCGCGGCTCGGGCGGTGGGCTCAACCCGCTCGGCAAGCTGCGTTCGGCGACGGGGCTCAGCCGGCTGCGCATCCTGGGCGCCGACAAAGCGACCGGGCGCGGCACCGCGCTCGCGGCGGGGCAATATATCTCGCGCAACATCTATGTGGAGATCATCACCGACGCGCGCGGCTTCACCGCGACGCAGATCGAAATCTCGCTGTCGCGGGCGCTGAGCTTGCTGAGTTCGACCGGAAGCTTCGGCGGATCGAACGCGTCGCTACGTTATTCGAAGGATTATTGAGCGCGACCGTTCCAGCGCGACGGTTCCAGCGCGACGGGGCGATCCGCCGGTGGTTCACGCCGTGATGAATTTTTGTCGGTCGATCGGCAGCGTGCGGACGCGCTCGCCAGTCGCGGCGAACAGCGCGTTCACGCACGCCGGGATCACCGGTGGCAGCACCGGCTCGCCCAGCCCGGTGGGCGGGTTGTCGCTGGGAACGAAAGCGATCTCGATCTCCGGAGTGCGGGTGATGCGCGGCAGCGGATAATCGCTGAAATTGATCTGCACGATCGCGCCATCGCCCAAGGTCATCGCCAAGCCATCGAGCGCATGCCCCAGCCCGTCGATCACCGATCCTTCGGCCTGGGCGCGGGCACCGAGCGGATTGATCACATGCGAACCAATGTCGGCCGCCACCCAGACGCGGGGCACCTCGACCCCTTCCGCGCCGCCGACCCGTAGCTCGACCACTTCGGCCACATAGCCCAAATGGCTGAAGTAAAAGGCAAAACCGAGCCCCTGCCCCCGGCCCTGACGGTAATTGTCGAAACCGGACATGGCGACGACCCGGCGCACCACCGCCGCCGCGCGACCGGTGTCGAACGGCGGGCGCTGCGGCAAGACGCGCGGCGCGCCGAGCAGCTCGAGCGTCAGCGCGGGCAGCGTCTTGCCCATCGCCTGCGCCACTTCGTCGAGAAAACCCTGATAGGCGAAGGCCAGCGCGTTCGATCCCGGCGCGCGCAGCCAGCCCATGGGTACATGCGTCTCGAGGATCGTCGCGCCATAATCAATCGCGGGGCCGAGCCCGGCGGGGAATTCGGTGTCGTCGAGATCGCCGCCCTTGCCGAACTTGCCGGCCTGACCGAAGCTGACGAAGTGATTGCGCAGGCCGCTCAGCCGCCCATCGCGATCGATCGCCGCCTCGAACTGGTGCCAGCCGCCGGGCCGATAGAAATCATGCCGCAGATCATCGTCGCGGCTATAGATCAGCTGCACCGGCGTATCGGGCAGTGCCTTGGCGATCGCGGCGGCCTGAACCATGTAATCGTTCATCAACCGCCGGCCGAAACCGCCCCCGGCGCGCAGCAGATTGATCCTGATCTTGTCCTTGGCGATGCCGAGATGCTTGGCGATCAGATCGCGCCCACCCTCGGGGCGTTGGGTCGGCGACCAGAGCTCGATCGAGCCATCGCCCCGGTAGAGCGCGGTGCAATTCTGCGGCTCCATCGTCGCATGGGCGAGGAAGGGATAGGCGTAGCGCGCCTCGATCGTTTTGGCGGCGGCGGCGAAGGCGGCGGCGGGATCGCCGATCGCGGCGATCGGCTTGGCGGGGCCGGCCTCGAACGCCGCCTCGGCGCGCGCGGCATAGACGTCCGAGGAGATGCCGCCCGCCGCCCCCGTGTCCCAATCGCATTCGAGCAAATTGCGCGCCTGATCGACCTGCCACCAGCTGTCGCCGACGATCGCGACCGCGTCGAACATCGCCTCGGCATCGCCCACGCCATCGAGCTTGAAGGCGTGACGCACGCCCGGCTGGCGGCGCACCTGGTCGAGATTCGCCGATTTGAGCTTGGCGCCGAAGGTGCCGCACATCTCGATCGCGGCATAAAGCATCCCCGGCAGCCGCACGTCGATCGCGTAAAGCGGCGCGCCGGCGACGATCTTGGGCGTATCCACATTGCGGATGGGCTGGCCGATGATCTTGAAATCCTGGGGCGATTTCAGCGGCACCTTGGCCAGATCGGGCGCGGCCTGGCGCGCGGCGGCGGCGGCGAGCGCGGCATAGGTCGCGCGCTTGCCGGTCACCGGATCGAACACCGCGCCGCTCGCGGTCTTCAGCCGGTCGGCGGGAACGCCCCAGTCGCTGGCCGCCGCCTGGACGAGCATCGCCCGCGCCGCCGCGCCCGCGCGCCGCATCGGCAGCCAATTGGCCGGCGTCGCGGTCGAGCAGCCCGCCACTTGCAGCCCGTAAAGCTTGGCATCGGCATGGGCTTGCTCGATCCGCACCCTCGCCCAATCGACGTCGAGCTCCTCGGCGATCAGCATCGGCAGCATGGTGCGCACACCCTGGCCGATCTCGGGATTTTTGGCGATGATCGTCACCGCGTTGTCGGGCTCGATGCGCACGAAGGCGCCGAGCGGCACGGCGGCGCTGTCGGTCGCGGCGGCCTCGGCGGGGGCGAGCCGGAACAGCAGCGCCCCGCTCGCGGCGAGGCTGGCTTTCAGGAACAGGCGGCGGTCGAGCGCGGCGTCCATGGCGGCGCTCAGGCGCGGGCGGCCGCGCGGATCGCGGCGCGGATGCGGTTATAGGTCGCGCAGCGGCACAAATTGCCCGCCATCGCGGCGTCGATCTCGGCGTCGCTGGGTTTGGGCGTGCGCGCGAGCAGCGCGGTCGCGGACATGATCTGACCCGCCTGGCAATAGCCGCATTGGGGCACGTCGGCGTCGATCCAAGCGGCGGTCACCCGCCGGCCGACGGCATTTTGGGCGACCGCTTCGATCGTGGTGACCTTGGCGGCGCCGACGCTGCCGAGCGGGGTCTGACACCCGCGCACCGCCTTGCCGTCGAGATGAACGGTGCAAGCGCCGCACAGCCCCTGGCCGCAGCCGAATTTGGTGCCGATCAGCCCCAAATCCTCGCGCAATACCCAGAGCAACGGCTTTTCGGCAGGCGCGTCGACCTGCACCGCGCGCCCGTTGACCGTGAGTCGAACCGCCATGCGCCTCTCCTTGCGCGGTTCGACTAGCGCAGCCGGGCGAGACGGTCAAGAATGGCGGCAGGGACCGGCGCCGAACCCAGCGCCGGTCCGGGCTTCAAATCAGCGCGTCGCGACGATCGCGGGGGCGGCGGCGCGGGCGGCGGCGATGCGGCGGTCGCGCTCGGCGGTGCCCTGGGCGATCACGCCCTGCTCGCAGGCGAAACGCTGATTTTGCGCGGCGAGCGTCAGCGGGCCGTCGATCGCGCAGATGTCGCGCGCGGCCTGCCACAGCCGGCGATCGAACAGGCGAACGCCCTCGGCGCGGGTCATGTCGAGATCGGCCATGCGGATGGTGGCGGTTTGCTGCACCTGCTCAACATTTGCTGCGGGTGCGAAGAAAGCGGTCGCGGCGAGGGCCGCGGCGAACAGCGTGCGCATCGGAATTTCCCTTGTTGAAAGGCGGCGATTTCTGCCGTCGGATCGGCTATACCAAAACTATCGCCGGCTGCGCCAACAACGATGTTGCACTGCCGTTATGCAAAAGTGCAGAAGGATCGCCATGGACTGGAACGATCTGCGCTATTTCCTGGCGGTATCGCGCCACGGCACCACGCTCGCGGCGGGGCGCGCGCTGCGGGTGAGCCAAACCACGGTCGCGCGCCGGGTGCAAGCGCTGGAAAGCGATCTCGGCCTCACCTTGTTCGAGCGCCGCCCGACCGGCTATGTCCTAACCCCCGAGGGCGAGGGGCTGGTCGAGCATGCGCGCGAAGTCGAAGCGCGCGCCGAAGCGGTGAGCGCCATCGCCGCCGCGCAGCGCCGGGTCGCCCACGGCACGGTGAAGCTCACCACCGAAGAGATCATGGCGGTCACGCTGCTGGTGCCGGTGCTCGGCACGCTGCACGAGACGCATCCGGGCATCACCATCGAGATCGACACCAGCGACGCGATCCGCGATCTCGCCGCCGGCGAGGCCGATATCGCGCTGCGCAGCTGCCACCGGCCCGAGGGCAATGGGCTCGTCGCGCGGCGCCTGGGCGACGAGATTTGGGCGTTTTACTGTAGCGATTCCTATGCCGCCGCGCATGGCGTGCCGGGATCGATGGAAGAACTCGCCCACCACCCGATCATCGGCGGCGGCGGCCCGGGCTTGTGGCGGCACTATCAGCCGTGGCTGGCGCGCTATGGGCTGGAGCGCGCGGTCACGCTGCATCAGGGCTCGGTGGTGGGGTTGCTCGCCTCGGTCAAGGCAGGGTTGGGCCTCGCCGCGCTGCCGGTGATGATCGCCGATCACGAGCCCGGCTTGATCCGCTGCACCCCGCAAACCCCGCCGGGCGGGCGCGGCCTATGGCTTTTGACGCATGAGCGATTGCGCCACACCCCGAGGGTGCGCGCGGTGATGGACCTGATCGGCCGGCACATCATTCGGGCCGCGCGCGAGAGCGAACCCTCGCCCATTTTGCGCCCCGATTTCGCCGACGGCTATGTCGCGCTGCCCAATCCCGCGACGCCGGGCGTACAGTAGAATTCGACCCGCGGCCCGCCGGGGATGAAAATGATGAAGTGGCTCGCGTCCTCGACGGCGAGATTGGGGCGCGGGGTCACGTCCACGCTCACCCCCGGCCAGGCCGCCAGCCGATCGAACAGCGCCACCAAATCATCGGTCGCGACCGCGAAGGCGGCATGGTGCAGCCCGGGATAGCGACGGCGATCGAATTGCGGCGCGCTCTCGGGATCGAGCAGACCCCATAAGGTAATCATCGTGGTATCATCGGTGACGAACGCCGCCGGATAATCGGGGTTCTCGCCCAGCAACTTGTGCCCCAGCGCTTGGACGAAAAAGTCGCGCGCCGCCGGCAAATCGGAAACGGCGAAGCCGAGATGGTGGATGCCGCGCGTTACCGGCGTGGTGCGAAGGTCGCTCATCGACAATTCCTCCAAAAAATTGCCGCGCGAGGTGCGCGCGCCCTAGCGTCACCGTCTTGAAGAAAAGGGCTGAAAACCGGGAATCGCGGCGTTCTCGGGACCCACGTCATCAAGTCGTCACACGAGCGTCATGCGACTGACGCCGAACTCTCACGCATCTGTCCGCAATCCCCGTCAAATGCTCAAAAAAACACAATGACTCGCCTATCTCGCGCAGCCTTCCTTTGGGGGAAAACCATGACCGACTCGACCGACCTCGCCTTCGGCTATGACGATGGCGACATCGATACCAACCGCACCGCCAACCCGTCGCTGAACGACCTCGCCGACGCGATGATCTCGCGCCGCCAGGCGATGCGCAACGGCGCCGGCGCGATGGCGATGGCGGTGTTCAGCAGCAGCTTCTTGAGCGCCTGCAACGACGAACCCGGCAGCCGCCCGGCGTTCGACGCGGCGCCGACGGCGGGCCTCACCAACTCGGGCGCCACGAACAGCGGCCGCGTGGTGACGCTCACCGGCACCGCGACCGACAATAACCCGATCGCCTCGGTGGTGGTGACGCAAACCGGTGGCCCGACGGTCAATCTGATCCCGGCGGCGACCGCCAACAGCTTCACCTTCGTCGCGCCCACCGTTTCGGCGGCGACGACGCTGAACTTCCGCCTGACCGCGACCGACACCGCCGGTCAGGTCGCCGTGGCCGACACCAGCGTGACGGTGAACCCGCCCGCGCTCGGCTTCACCGCGATCGCGAAGAACCGCAACGACGTCGTCACCGTGCCCACGGGCTATACGGTCACCGTGCTGTCGCGTCTGGGCGACCCGATCGCCGCCAATGTGCCGGCCTATGCCAACAACGGCACCGACACCAATTTCGCACAGCGCATCGGCGACCATGGTGACGCGCTTTATTATTACGGTCTCTCGGCGACCGGCGCGCGCGACGACACCAGCAACACGCGCGGCCTGCTGGTGCAGAACCATGAGAACATCACTCAAACCTATCTGCACCCCAATGGCCCGACCACGACCGGCGGCGTCCGCCCCGAGGCCGAGGCGATCAAGGAAATCGAAGCGCATGGCGTGAGCGTGATCGAGGTCACTCGCGCGCTGAGCGGCGCCTGGAGCTATGTCCAGGGCAGCACCTTCAACCGCCGCGTCACGCCGAACACGCCCACCGTGTTCAACGGCCCGGTGCGCGGCGCGAGCTTCATGCAGACGGCTTTCTCGCCCGACGGCACCGCCGGGCGCGGCACGATCAACAATTGCGCGAACGGCTACACCCCCTGGGGCACCAACCTGACGTGCGAGGAAAATTGGGCCGGTTACTTCCGCCGCCCCGCCGCGACCGACAATCCGCTGCGCACCGCCGCCCAAGTCACCTCGCTCACCCGCTATGGCGTGACGAGCAACACCGGCAATTACGGCTGGTCGACCGTTACCCCGGCCGATCCCAGCAACACGCTGTTCCGCAAGTGGGACGCGCGCGTCACCGGCGCCTCGGCGACCGCCGACTTCCGCAACGAGCCCTATCACTATGGCTGGGTGGTCGAGATCGACCCCTATGACCCGACCCAGGCGCCGCGCAAGCGCACCGCGCTCGGCCGCATGAACCACGAAGGCGCCTGGCCGGGCAATTTCGTCGCCGGCCGCCGCCCCGCCTTCTACATGGGCGACGACGCGCAGAACGAATATCTCTACAAGTTCGTGTCGGCCACGCCCTGGGTTGCGGCCGATGCGCAGAGCACCAATCGTCTGGCGATCGGCGACAAATATCTCGACGCGGGCACGCTCTACGTCGCGATCTTCAATGCCGACGGCACCGGCCAATGGGCGCCGCTCGTGTTCGGCACCGGCCCGATCACGTCCAGCAACCCGACCTATCCCTTCGCCAATCAGGCGGACGTGCTGGCGAATGCCCGCCTCGCCGCCGATGTTTCGGGCGCGACCCGGATGGACCGCCCCGAATGGACCGCGGTGAACCCGGTGACCGGTGAGATGTACCTCACCCTCACCAACAACGCCTCGCGCCGTCCGAACACGGTCGATGCGGCCAACCCGCGCGCTTATGTCGATCCGCCGAGCACCGCCGTCGGCAACCGCAACGGCCACATCATCCGCCTGCGCGAAACCGGCGACAATACCGAGGCGACCACCTTCACCTGGGACATTTACGTTTTCGGTTCGGGGTCGGACCTCGACGCGACCAACATCAACCTCTCGGGGCTGACCGCCGACAACGACTTCTCCAGCCCCGACGGGCTGTGGTTCGGCCGCCCGACCAACGCTTCGGGCCAGGTGACGCCGCTCGCCTGGATCCAGACCGACGATGGCGCCTTCACCGACGTGACCAACAACCAGATGCTGGCCGCGATGCCGGGCCGCGTCGGCGACGGCACCACCCGCGTCGTCAACAACAATGCCGGCGGCCTGACCGGTTCGGCGACCACGCGGATCGGCGCGGCGCCGGGCGCGCAGCTGCGTCGCTTCCTGGTCGGTCCGTCGCAGTGCGAAATCACCGGCATCGACTCGACCCCGGACGGTCGCACGCTGTTCGTCGGCATCCAGCACCCCGGCGAAGACGGCACCTTCTCGGCGCCGGGCAGCGGCTGGCCCGCCACCCAGGCGACCGGCACCGCCCCCGCTGGCACCCGCCCGCGCTCGGGCGTGGTGGTGATCACCAAGAATGACGGCGGCGTGGTCGGCCTCTGATCCGGCCCTTCCGCTGAACCTATCGCGCCCCCCGGCAACGGGGGGCGTTTTTCATTGGGGCGGCAAGGAGGGCGGCGGCGCGCCGGTCGCGCGGCCGTTCAGTGCGTCGGGCGCGGGAGCAGCGGGTACCAGCCGTCGCTCGCCCACAGCGCCAGCGGACAATGCGGCGCGATGGCGCGATACGTCACCAGCATCGCGCCGAAGCCCGCGCCGTCGAACAGGCTGGCGCCGAGCGGGCGCAGATGCTGCGGTTTGGCGCGGCTGCGGCGCAGCGCCTCGATCCCCGCGTCGAGCAGCGCGCCTTCGAGCAGATCGCGCGCCTGGGGCGAGGAATAGAGCCGCAAATTGCCGACCCCGCGCCCGGTGCGCAGCAGCGGCGCCGCGCGCATCGAGGCGAAATAAGCCTCCGCCAGGGGAGACACCGCCTTGGGGCGCAGCACATCGGCGTCGCGGCCGCCCGATTTGCGATCCTCGAAGGTCAGCTTGGTGATGTAATCGACCTCGATCGTCTTGCGATAGCTTTTGGCGATGCAATCGAGCATCTGCTCGATCGCGCTGATCGCGAGCTGATGCGTCGCGAAGGCGATCACCGTCACCTTGGCCGAGGGCGCCGTGAGCCCCCGCGCGAAGGCGGCGAGATCGGCGCGCAGCCGCGCCCCCGAATAAACGGCATCGGCGATATAGATATAGCGATGCGCCTTGCGCCGCCCGGTATCGGCGATCGAGAGCCCGCATTCCTCGCGCAGCACGCGCTCGAAGATCGCGAGCAGCCCGTTCGGGTCGGCATCGACGCGGTCGCCGTTCAGGATGCGCACCCCGCGCCAGAATTCGGCATGATTGCCCGCGGTCAGCTTCGAATCGGTGATCACGCCGCGAAAAAAGGCGGTCGCCGCGGTCTGCGAGAAATAGGTCTTGCTGAAGACGCGGATCAGTTCCTTCACCACCGGGCGGCGCTTGTCCTCGGGCAATTGTTCGGCCCAGCGGCGGACATGCGCGGCGCCCGCGGTCGCGGGATCGGCGGGCGTGCCGCGATAGTCGCGCAGGATCGTGGCCAGCTGCGCGCAATCCTCGTCAAACGCCACATCGCCCTCCGATCAGCGCACGCTTGGTGCTCTCCTGATAGGGCTAACGGACGGCGCCGGACGGTTCAGCTAGAGTTGCCGCCAAATTGACCCGATCGGCCTGATTCAGCGGCTTAGGGCAAAGGCTAAAGCACGGCGAAGACGATGCACGCCTCGTCCGACAGCGATTGCAGCGGCGGCTGGAGGGTGAAGGCGGGAAGCGTGCCCGGCGCGGCCGGCGTGGGGGGCGGCGGCGGCGGGGGCGGGGGCGGCGGCAACGGGTAGCTTTCGGCACCGTCGCGCAGGCGGCTGGCCGACACCGTCACGTCGGTCGGCAGCCCGGGGGGGCCGGCATAGCTCGGCCAGCCGGCGAGAATGTCGGTGCGGCACACGCGCGCGGTGGGATCGACCACTTTCACCGGCCCCAGCCGCGCCCCCGCCGCCTCCACCGCCGCCCGCGCGCGCGCCGCCGCGTCGCGCATCGCCGCATCGGCCAGCGCGCGCTTCTGAACATTGTCGGGCTCGAGCCGGAAGGAGACGCTTCCCACGCTCGTCGGCTTGGCGGCGAGCACCGCATTATAGACGCGCTCGAGCACGCTGATGTCGCGCACCTCGATCTCGATCAGCGCCGCCACTTCGTAGCGATCGATCTTGTCGGCGCGTTGATTCTCGATCAGCCGCCCGTCCTTGTCGCGATATTGGTCATAGAGGGCGCGCGTCGCGAAGGTGGTGGTCAGCCGCGCGCGTTCGGCGCCGATCGCGCGGAGCACGGTGTCGAGCGCAGCGACCTGACGCGCCGCCGCACCGGTCGCCGCCGCCGCGTCGCGCTCGACCGCGCTGAAGGTCGCGCTGAAGCGCGCGCGGTTGGCGGGCAATTCGGTGCGCACCCGCCCGAGCGACGCGATCACCGGCTCGCGCATCCACCAGGGCGCGGGCACGTAACGATCGCCGAGCACGGCGGGCGGGGTTTGCGCGCTCGCCGCGCTCCCCAACAGCAACAGCGGCAGCAGCAACGGACGCATCGCGAATCCCTTCGGCCTTGGAGGTGGCGGCGGCGAGCTTGGCACGCAGGCGCGCGGTCGCAAAGCCATGCACGAACAAGAAAAACCCGCGGCACCCTCCCCCAGGACGCCGCGGGTTTTCCCGCCCCTTGCCATCAACTCTTAAGCGATCGTCGCGTCCGCGCCGCCCTCAGGCGACGCGCGCGGGGATCACGTCGTCGGGCTCGCGCAGCACATAGCCGCGGCCCCACACCGTCTCGATATAATTGTCGCCGTCGCACGCCAGACTCAGCTTCTTGCGCAGCTTGCAGATGAACACGTCGATGATCTTGAGCTCGGGCTCGTCCATCCCGCCATAGAGATGGTTGAGGAACATTTCCTTGGTGAGCGTGGTGCCCTTGCGCAGCGAGAGCAGCTCGAGCATCGCATATTCCTTGCCCGTCAAATGCACGCGCGCGCCATCGACTTCGACCGTCTTGGCGTCGAGATTGACCGCGAGCTTGCCGGTGCGGATCACGCTTTGCGAATGGCCCTTCGAACGGCGCACGACCGCATGAATGCGCGCGACCAGTTCCTCGCGGTGGAAGGGTTTGGTGACATAATCATCGGCGCCGAAGCCGAAGCTGCGCACCTTGCTATCCATTTCCGAATTGCCCGAGAGGATCAACACGGGGGTCTGCACGCGCGCGACGCGCAGCTTCTTGAGCACGTCATAGCCATGCATGTCGGGCAGGTTCAGATCGAGCAGGATGATGTCGTAATCATAGAGCTTGCCCAGATCGAGGCCTTCCTCGCCCAGATCGGTGGTATAGACGTTGAAACCTTCGGCCGAGAGCATCAGTTCGATCGCCTTGGCGGTCGTCGGCTCGTCCTCGATCAGCAGCACGCGCATTCGCCCAGTCCCCCTAGTTCTGGCCGCGACCCCTGCGTCGCTCGACCTGCAGCATTAACCAAACGGGACATGAACGCAAAAGGTTAATTTAGTCCTAAGCCTAGGGAATCCACGAGTCGCGGCGTTTCTTGCACGGTTCGACTCATCCCCGGCGCGCCCAATTCGGCGCTCAGAAAAGCAATCAGGGTTTCCACGCGCGCCGGTCGCAGCGTGGCGGGCGGGGTGAGCAAATGGAGCGCGAGCGCGGGCGGATGCCAATCGGTCAGCACCGCTTCGAGCCGCCCGGCGGCGAGATCGGCGGCGACGATGAAATCGGGGAGCACCGCCAGCCCCAGCCCCGCGCACAGCGCCGGCAGCAGCGCCTCGCCGCTGTTCGCGGTGAGCGGCCCGCTGCTGCGCAACGCGACCTGCGCGTCGCCGGGGCCGGTGAAATGCCATGGCCCGCTGACGTTCGAATAGCCGAGCAGCCGGTGCTCGGCGAGTTGCGCGGCGTGGCTCGGCCGCCCGTGGCGCGCGAAATAAGCGGGCGCGCCGACGATGTGCATCGCGATGGGTCGCAACCGGCGCGCGCGTAGCGAACTGTCGGGCAATTGGCCGATGCGCAAGGCGACGTCGAACCCTTGCGCGACGATGTCGACCACCGCGTCCGACAGATCGAGGTCGATCTCGATGCGCGGATGCTCGGCGAGGAAACGCGCGATCACCGGCGCGACATGGCCGAGGCCGAAGCTCATCGGCGCGCTCACCCGCACCCGCCCGGCGAGCGCCGCCGCCCCCTCTTGCGCCGCCTCCTCCGCCGCGCGCGCCTCGGCGAGCATCGCGCGCGCGCGGTCGGCGAGCCCGCGCCCCTGTTCGGTGAGCGTCAGCCGGCGCGATGTGCGGTGAAACAGCGCGGTGCCGAGCTGCGCCTCGAGCCGCGCGATCGCCTTGGAGACGGTCGCCTTGGACACCCCGACCGCCTCGGCGGCGGCGCTGAACGAGCGATGCTCGATCACACAGGCGAACAAGGCCCAGGCTTCGAGATCGGGGAGCCGCATGGCGCGGGCTTAAGCGCTTGACCCGCCACGCGCAATCGCGGACGCGCCCCGTCGCGATCGGAAACGATCCTTTTCCAAGGTTTCCGTTTACGCGCTCATCGCCGCCCCTACATTGGCGACAACCAAGGAGGCAGCGATGATCACCGATACCGAAGCGAAAATCGACATCCGCCGTTTCGCCGAACTCGGCCATGCCGATCACGGCTGGCTGAAGGCGCGCCACCATTTCTCCTTCGCCAGCTATTATGATCCCGCGCGCATGGGCTGGGGGGCGATCCGCGTGTGGAACGATGACGAGATCGCCGCGAACAGTGGCTTCCCGCCGCATCCGCACCGCGACATGGAAATCATCACTTACGTCCGCGAAGGCGCGATCACCCATCAGGATTCGATGGGCAATCAGGGCCGCACCGAGGCGGGCGACGTGCAAGTGATGAGCGCGGGCACCGGCGTGCGCCACGCCGAATATAATCTGGAGAGCGAGACCACGAAGATCTTCCAGATTTGGATCGAGCCCAAGCGGCTGGGCGGCGCCCCCGCCTGGGGCGCCAAGCCCTTCCCCAAGGCCGATCGCTCGGGGCAATTCGTGGTGCTCGCAAGCGGTTTCGCCGAGGACGAAGGCGCGCTGCCGATCCGCGCCGATGCCCGGCTGCTCGCCGCGACGGTTACCGCCGGCGAGCGCATCCGCCACGCGGTGGCGCCGGGCCGCCACGCTTATCTGGTGCTCGCGCGCGGCGCGGCGGAGATCGAGGGCGCGCGGGTGAACGCGCGTGACGGCGTCGCGATCGCGGGCGGCCAGTCGATCGAGATCACCGCGCTCGAAGACGCCGAGCTGGTGCTCGTCGACAGCGAATAACGGCTTTTCCTGCAATCACTTCAAGGGGCCGGCTGCCACAAGCCGGCCCGATCCTTTCACCACGGGAGACGTTCCATGACCAAAGTGCTGGTGCTTTATTATTCGTCCTACGGCCATCTCGAGCAAATGGCCGACGCCGTCGCCGAGGGCGCGCGCTCGGCGGGCGCCGAGGTCGATGTCCGCCGCGTTCCCGAAACCGCGCCCGCCGAAGTCGTCGCGGCCGCGCATTTCAAGACGGACCATGCCCATGAAGTGATCAGCGGCCCCGAGGCGCTCGCCGATTATGACGCGATCATCATCGGCACCCCCACCCGCTATGGCCGCATGTCGAGCCAGATGGCGGCGTTTCTCGATACCACCGGCGGGCTCTGGGCGCGCGGCGCGCTCAACGGCAAGGTCGGCGGCGCCTTCACCGCGACCGCGACCCAGCATGGCGGGCAAGAGACGACCTTGTTCTCGGTGATCACCAATTTGTTCCACCTCGGGCTGATCGTGGTCGGGCTCGATTATGGCTTCCAGGCGCAAATGGGCGTCGATGAAGTGAAGGGCGGCGCGCCCTATGGCGCGACGACGATCGCCGACGCCAATGGCAGCCGCCAGCCGAGCGCGACCGAGCTCGACGGCGCGCGCTATCAGGGCCGCCGTATCGCCGAAGTCGCGGTCAAGCTGAAGGGCTGAGGGAGACGGCGGCGCTAGGCGCCGCCCGATCTCTGTCTCTCATCCGAGGGTCGCCCCAGCCCGGCGGGGGCGATCTTTGTATCAGCAGAGAGTTTCGCGCGGTCGTCCTCGACGGCTTTTCACGAAGCCGGTCCTCATTCTCTCGGCATGGCGACGCGCCCCCTTTGACCCCCGTCGCCCGCTTTGCCACAAGCGCGCGCCATGGTTGCTTCGATGTTTGCTTCGATCCGTCCCGCGCTCTTCGCGCTCGATCCCGAACGCGCGCATCGCCTCACCATCAAGGCGCTCGCCGCCTGGGGCGCGATCGGCGCGCCCGGCGCGGCCCCCGCGCCCGACGCGTGCTTGAAGACCGACCTCGCCGGCCTAACCTTCCCCTCGCCGCTCGGCCTCGCCGCCGGGGTGGACAAGGATGCGGAAGCCATTCCCGGCTTTTTCGCGCTCGGCTTCGGCGGGGTCGAGGTCGGCACGCTCACCCCCCTGCCCCAGGCCGGCAACCCGCGCCCGCGCCTGTTCCGCTTGGTCGAGGACGAGGGCGTGATCAACCGCATGGGGTTCAACAATGGCGGCCTCGCCGCCGCGCTCGCGCGGCTCCCCAAGCAGCGGCGCGGGGTGCTCGGCATCAATGTCGGCGCGAACAAGGACAGCGCCGACCGGATCGCCGATTATGCGAGCGGCGTCGCGCGCGCGGCGGCCCATGCCGATTACATCACCATCAACATCAGCTCGCCCAACACGCCGGGCTTGCGCGATCTGCAATCGGGGAGCGCGCTCACCGAATTGCTCGCCGCCTGCGCCGAGGCGCGCGGGGGCACGCCCTTGTTCCTGAAGATCGCCCCCGATCTCGACGCGGGCGGCATCGACCATGTGGTGCGCGCGGGCGTTAAGGCGGGGATCGCAGCGCTGATCGTCGGCAACACCACGATCAGCCGGCCGCTCCTTAAGGGGCGCCAGGCGGGCGAGACGGGCGGGCTTTCGGGCGCGCCGCTCAAGGCGCTCGCGCGGCAGAAATTGCTCGAGGCGCGCGCGGCGAGCGGCGGGCAACTGCCGTTGATCGCGGCGGGGGGAATCGACAGCGCCGAGGAAGCCTATTGGCGGCTCGCCCATGGCGCGCGGCTGGTGCAGCTTTACTCGGCGCTCGTCTATCGCGGCCCCGGGCTCGCGCGCGCGATCAACCATGGCCTGGCGGCGCTTTATGCGCGCGAGGGCGCGCCCGAAAACTGAGCGACGCTACGGCTTGCTCCGGCGCGGCAAAGGCCGCTAGGGTCCGCGCCCATGAAGCTTTTCCCGCTGTTCGCGGCGACGCTCCTCCTCGGCGCGCCCGCTTGTGCCCAGAGCCCCGCCGGCGCGCCTCCGGCCGTCGCCGAGCCGCGCGGTGTCGTCTCGGCCGCGCACCCGCTCGCCGCCGAAGCCGGGCGCGAGATGTTGCGCCAGGGCGGGAGCGCGGCCGATGCGGAACTCGCGATGATGCTCGCGCTGACGGTCGTCGAGCCGCAATCGAGCGGCATCGGCGGCGGCGGCTTCTTCGTCTATCAGCCCGCCAAGGGCAAGTTGGTGACGATCGACGGGCGCGAAACCGCGCCCAAGGCAGCGACCCCGGCGCGCTTTCTCGATGCGAGCGGCAAGCCGCGCGCGCGCTTCCAGGCCATCCCGGGCGGGCTGTCGGTAGGCGTGCCTGGCAATATCGCGCTGATGGCGATGGCGCATAAACGCTTCGGCAAGCTGCCGTGGAAGGCGCTGTTCCAGCCCGCGATCAAGCTTGCCGAGGAGGGCTATCCGGTCAGCGCCCCGATGGCGCGCGGCATGGGTTATGTGAGCCAGGCGTGGCAGGATTTCCCGGCGATCAGCGCGCTATACGCGCCCGGCGGCAAGCCGCTCGCGGCGGGGCAGATGGTCAAGAACCCCGCGCTCGCGCTCACGCTGCGGCGGATCGCGGCGATCGGCCCCGATGCTTTCTACAAGGGCGAAAATGCCCAGGCGATCGTGAGCGCGGTCAACGGCGCCAAGCGCAACCCCGCCGATATGACGCTCGCCGACATCGCCGGCTATCAGGCGAAGGAACGCACGCCGATCTGCGGCAGCTATCGCGGCTACAAGATTTGCGGGATGGGCCCGCCCTCTTCGGGCGCGGTGACGGTGCTGCAAATCCTGGGGATGCTCGAGCGGTTCGATTTAAAAGCGCTCGGGCCAGCCAATCCGCGAAGCTGGCATTTGATCGCCGAGGCGATGCAACTCGCTTATGCCGATCGCGAGCTTTATCTGGGCGACCCTGATTTCGTGACCATGCCGCTGAAGGGCATGGTCGACAAAGCCTATCTCGCGCAGCGCTCGGCGCTGATCGATCCCGCCAAGGCACGCGGCACCTACGAGGCCGGCACGCCCCCGGGCGCCGCGCCGCGCAGCCCGGGCGTTTCGAGCGAGGTGAGCGGCACCACCCATTTCGTCGCGATCGACCGCGCGGGCAATGTCGCGACGATGACCTCGACCGTCGAAGGCCCGTTCGGCAGCCAATTGCTCGCGAGCGGCTATGTGCTCAACAACGAGCTGACCGATTTCACCTTCGCGCCCGAGGTGAACGGCGCCCCGGTCGCCAATCGGGTCGAGGGCGGCAAGCGGCCGCTCTCTTCGATGTCGCCGACGATCGTTTATGACGCCAAGGGCGCGCCCGTGTTCACCGTCGGCGCGGCGGGGGGCAAGACGATCATCATGCAAGTCGCCAAGGCGCTGATCGCGCATCTCGATTGGGGGATGAGCGCGCGCGAGTCGATCGGGCTCGGCCTGGTCTATTTCGGTGGCAACGGCATCATCCTCGAACGCGGCACCGTGCTCGAGCCGATGAAGCCCGCGCTCGAGGCGCTCGGCCACCGGGTGAGCGTGGCCGAACTCGGGCTCAAGGCCAATGCCGCCGAACGCACCGCGAGCGGCTGGGTCGGCGCCGCCGATCCGCGCAGCATCGGGGTGGCGCTCGGCGAATGAATATCCCGGCGCCGCCCTTAGAAGGCGGCGTCCAATAAAGAACCAAGTCGCTGGGGGGCGACGTTTCTTTTAGGAGAGACGATGCGAAAGCTCGAATATTTTCCCAATCTCGTCACCATGTTCTTCACACGCGCGCGCGAAGGCGGTGACAAGCCCTTCTTGTGGCACAAGGCCGGCGGCAAATGGCATTCGCAAAGCTGGGCCGAGGTCGCCCGCGCGGTCGCGAGCCTTGCCCAAGGGCTCAAGAGTCTGGGCATCATGCCCGGCGACCGCGTGATGCTCGTCGCCGAGAATCGCCCCGAATGGTGCATCGCCGATCTCGCGATCATGGCCGCCGGCGCGGTGACGGTGCCGACCTACACCACCAATACCGAGCGCGACCACAGCCACATCATCGAGAATTCGGGCGCGCGCGCGGTGATCGTGTCGAACGCCAAGCTCGCCAAAACGCTGCTCCCCGCCGTGCTGCGTTCCTCGATGCTGCGCATCGTGATCGGCATCGAGGATTTGCGCATCGGCCAATCGGGCGATGTTTCGTTCCACGGCTTCGCCAAGCTGATCGCCGATCACCCCGCCGACCCCGCCGAAGCCGAGGCCGCCGCGCAAGGTATGAAGCGCGACGATCTCGCCTGCATCATCTACACCAGCGGCACCGGCGGCGCGCCGCGTGGGGTGCGCCAGCATCACGGCGCGATCCTGCATAATTGCGCGGGATGCACCGCGATCATTTCCGAGGATTTCGGTTGGGGGGACGAGGCGTTCCTCTCCTTCCTGCCGCTCTCCCACGCTTATGAGCATAGCGCGGGCCAGCATTTCCCGATCGCGCTCGGCGGGCAGATTTATTACGCCGAGGGGCTCGACAAGCTCGCCTCCAATATCGAGGAGACGCGCCCGACGATCATGGTCGTCGTGCCGCGCCTGTTCGAAGTGCTGCGCCAGCGCATCGTCAAGCAGATCGAGAAACAGGGCAAGCTGCCCAATTGGCTGCTCGGCCAGGCGATGGCGGTGGGCGGGCGCAAGGCGAGCGGCAAACGCGGCCTGGTCGACCCGCCGCTCGAGCTGCTGCTCGGCGCGACGCTGCGCCCGCGCATCGCCAAGCGCTTCGGCGGGCGGATCAAGGCGATGGTCTCGGGCGGCGCGCCGCTCAACCCCGAAATCGGCATTTTCTTCGATTCGCTGGGGCTCACTTTCCTGCAAGGCTATGGCCAGACCGAGGCGGCGCCCGTCATCTCGTGCAACCGCCCGAAAGTGGGGCTGAAGCACGACACGGTCGGCCCGCCGCTCCCCGATACCGAGGTCCGCATCGCCGAGGATGGCGAGATTCTCGTACGCGGCGAGCTGGTGATGCACGGCTATTGGAACAATGACGAGGAGACCGCGCGCGTCCTGAAGGACGGCTGGCTCCACACCGGCGACATCGGCGAGATCGACGCCCAGGGGCGGATCAAGATCACCGATCGCAAGAAGGATCTGATCATCAACGACAAGGGCGACAATGTCGCGCCGCAAAAGGTGGAAGGGATGCTCACCCTTCAACCCGAAATCCTGCAAGCGATGATCGCGGGCGATCGCAAGCCGCATATGGTCGCGGTGCTGGTGCCCGATCCCGAATGGACTCAGGAATTTTGCGCGAAGACCGGCGCGAATTGCAATTTCGCCAAGCTCGCCGAAAATCCCGACTATCGCGCCGCGCTGGCGGCGGCGGTCGAGCGGGTGAACAAGGATTTGTCGGTGATCGAGCGCGTGCGCCGCTTCGTGATCGCCGACGAGCCCTTCACCATCGAGAATCAGCAGCTGACGCCCTGGCTCAAGATCCGGCGCCATGTGCTGAAGCAAGTTTATGGCGCGCGACTGGACGCGCTTTACAAGGGGTAACGAAGGGGGCGCGGATGAAGGCGACGCCCGCGCGCGTCGAGCAATCGGCGTCGATCGAATTGCCATCCGGGTCGCCCCGGACATGATCCGGGGCTTCGCTCCTGCTTCTACCGTCGCGAGGCAGCCTGGCCCCGGATCAAGTCCGGGGCGACGTGGCTCATAAGCGTCGCAACGAGCTCGAGAGTCTGTCCTACTAAAGCCGTTTTCGATCACAACGGAGCTCCTCCCCTGTAAGGGGAGGTGGCAGCCGCGCGAGCGGCTGACGGAGGGGTATCCCCAGCAGTTCGAGGGCGACACCCCTCCACCATTCGCTATGCGACCACCGGCTTGCTTCGCAAGCCGGGCTCCGGCGGATCACCTGCCCCCGGCAGGTGATTTGCCCGCCTACGCCCCCCTCCCCTTTCAGAGGAGGAGCTTTCTCCGTCGAGCCATTGATTCGGTGTGATCGCAAACAGATCTAGT
>LWDI01000065.1 GCA_002083475.1 Proteobacteria bacterium SG_bin5 | reverse complement strand
GTCTGCCGCGCCATATTATGAGGAAGCGTATCGGGCGCCTGTTATCAGCACGCCTGAAATTGAGTCTCTACTCAATACCGACTTCGGACGCCAAGCCGTGGCGCGCGCTGCCGAAATTGCCCGTAATGAACGGCGCCCGCTGCGCGAGCTTGGTATTGCCCTGGACGAGCGGGGCAACCCTGTAATGAACCCTCAGCCGTTCGACGCAATTGCGATGCGCGCGGATGCCCAAGCAGCGGTTGACGAAGCTCAAGCAGCTTATAGGGCGGCGAAAAAGCAACGAGGGGCAAATGCGGAGCCGTTGCGCGCCAAGTTGCTGGCCGCGCGCGCGCGCCTTCGCGCCGCTGATCGCGCGCTTGCGGGGGCGGCTGATCCATCGGCACCCGCATCGGTAATGGGATACACGGTCCAATCTCTCGACTACATCAAGCGCGGCATGGATGACGTGCTTGAGCAATATCGTAACGAGTTCACAAATCGTCTTGAATTAAAAGACCTTGGACGTTCGCAGCTCGCTGTTAAGAACAAGCTGCTCGCCGAATTGGATAGGCTTAATCCAGCATACGCTGAAGGGCGCCTCCGTTACTCGGGGCCGGTGCAAGCCAGAGATTCCATGTTTCGAGGCCAAGATATGCTTGGCGCCGATGCGCGCCGCATTGCAATGCAGATTGCACAAGAACCGGAAGAACTTCTCCCCCAAGTTCAGCTTGGCTATCGCGATGCGCTGGCTCAAAAGGGCAGCAAGCTTAGCTATGGCCGCAATCCATTTGAGTTACTGAACAGCCCCAATATCGAAAGTGGGCTATCAGCAGTTTATGCCAACAACCCCGGTGTTGGACGATTGCTTAGGCAATCGCAGATTGAGCGCGATCTGGCCGCAAGTCAGCAGCGGGTTGTCGGCAATTCAATGACGGCGGAACGTGGTATTGCCGACGAAGCTTTTGCAAGCGATGTCGCGGGGCGGTTTATCAATGCTGGGGTGGACACGGCCATCACCGGGGCGCCGATCCGCACCATTGGCGATGTGATCGCCCGCTACGCAAAGGATCGCGCCAAGCTTGGCTTGGGTAGAGCGGCCCAACGCCGCGCGGATGAACTGGCGCCAATCCTGTTTGATACGGACATCGGCCGCACGCTCGGAACGGTTTATGACGTGATGGCGCGCCGCCAAGCTTATGATACGGCGGCTCGGCGATTTAATCGGATCGGTGGGGCGAGCGCATCACCGTTGGTTTTGGCTTATGCCCAAGGTGAGTGATAACTTTAAGGCAAAGCGCAATTCGCTATTAGGCTACGGAAATGCAATTAACATGACGGTGGATTGCAGCGTCGATCGTGTTGCAGGGGTTGCTCCATAAAAGGCGGCCGGGAGCAAGGAGTATATTTGTAAATTCGGCAAATTGTTTGCTTGGTCGGCTGCGCGATAGCATGAGACAATTTGGCATCCGAGAAAGGAGGCCGGTCCCGTATGTTCGCCATCGTCACGTTCCGCAGCACGGGGCCGATCAAATCCTGGGCAGCGATTCGAGCGGCCAATATTCACAATTCGCGGACGAAGCCGCTACCACACGCGGTGCCGGGCGCTCCGCCGCCCATGCATTTGATCGGCACAGGCAGTCTCGAAGCTGACGTTCGTTCGATCCTCCGTGATGTCCTGATCGATCCTAATCGGTTGCGCAAGAACGGGGTGCTTGCGTTCGAAGCCGTTCTCACGGCCAGCCCCAAATTCTTCGAGCAGGGCAGCGAGGCCGATCGCCAGCGCCGCCTGAATGCGTGGATCAAGGCACAGCGCGACTGGGCGGTTCAGCAATACGGCTTGATGCGGGTTGCCTCATTGGTCGTGCATCTCGATGAGAAGACGCCTCACGCGCATCTGGTTGTTGTTCCGCTGGAAATGAAGATCGACAAGCGCCGGCGCGACGGGCGAGCCCGGTATAGCATCGTCGGGCGCCTGATCTCCGGACCTGGGGCATTCGACGCAGTTCAAGATTCCTACGCCGCTGCGATGGCTCCATTCGGGCTTAGGCGTGGCATGCGGGGCAGCGGCAGGAAAAACGAACCCGCTGCGCATTATCTGAAGCGCCTCGCCGAGCGTGAGGAAGAGGCAGTGCGACGGCTGGCAGAGGCAGACGCTCGGCTCGGTGAGGCGCGTCGGGCCGCGCAGAACGCACATCTGCGCGAGCGATGCCTTGAGTGGGATCGCGAGAGCTTTCGTCTCCAACGGGCCGACGAGCGGCAGAAACTGCGCGAGGAGCGTGCCGCTCTCGAAAGGCTTAAGCAGGAGCATGCCGAGCGCATCGCGACCGAAGAAGCTCGGCTTGCTCGGCGAGCGGCGGAGCTTGAGCGCATCCGCCTGGTTTTGGAAAGCGGATCGGCGAGGCTCGAACAGGAGAAGGCACGGCTGCGCCCGGTGTTCGAGAAGGCGAACGAGTTCTTGGTAAGCGCTCGGGGCGTGTCGGCGACCGATTTTGCGCCGGCGGCCGGGCGAGCTTTGACAGCGGCTCGCGCTCTTAAGCGGGTTGTGGAAGCTGCTTCGCCTGGTCCGCATTTGGGCGCGGCCGCAGCAGCGCAGGCGGCAGAGTCGCAGCGCGGCGCGGCGCTGTAGGCTCTCCGAAATTCGCGGGCCAATCGCTATTGCCTACAGCGGCCGTGTTCGCTTTGTGTTCCAGGGTGTTGCCGATCGAGTCCCGTGCCGTTTTCCTAGCCTTGGCGGCGCTCTATCGAATCGCCTGGGACTGCCGGCACGCCCCCGCCCCACCCTCGCTGCATCTGCGCGCGCTACTTGCGTTCCTCTACCTGCACGGCGACGGGCGGCGGGAGCCCTTCGATCGGTTTTGGCGTATATGCCAGACGCCCGATCCCGAGGACGAGCTGGAGCGCGGCCGGACGGCGTATATGCGAACCAGCTACAGCATGACGGAGTGGGAGGGAATAAGGCGCGCGGTCGGCGTGCCGGGCGATATTGACACGATGAGCGCGATCCGGGCGCTTGCACATCGCGCTGGGCCGAAAGCGCAGGGTGCCGGCCCCTCCAAGCTCTAGCCGGTTCAGCACCACGGCCGGCGGCGCCCCTCCCACGTCCGCGCTAGGCCCTCGATCACCAACTGGTCGCCGAGCGATCTGCCGTTCCGGGTGATGACGCGGAGCTTTCGTCCGTATCTATCCTCATCCCGATCAACGGCCCGAAGCTCGAATGGCCCTGCGCTCATTAGCGCCGCGAGCCGTCGGGTTGCCCTGTCGCCTAGATCAGCTTCACTGGCACAACGGGGCGGGTGCGTTTCGGGTGCGTCAATATCTGCCACCCTGATCTTCACACCGTCGATCCAGACCGTGTCGCCATCCACGACGCAATTGGTCCCGCCGCCGGTGTGGCAGATCGTAAAGTCGCGTCCCGGCATTGCGGATGGGCGTCCGCCAGAAGCGCCCATGGGCACCGCAAGGCCGATAGCGGCGCCAACGCCAGCCACCAGCGCAACGGTGACCGCGAAAGTCAGACGGCTCACTTCACCGGCTTGGCGCCGAGCGTTCCACACTTCGCGAACTTGCCCTTCGCGTCCTTGCAGCGCTGCGCCGCCGCCGGCTTCGTCTCAGGGCACTTGATGAACTTGCCCTTGGCGTCGCGACACGGCGCTTTCGCGGCCAACGGCGCCCCGCCAAGCAGAGCGATCGACGTCAACGCGGGAACGAGCAGCTTCAGCATGCGACCCTCCTACCGATTCCTGGCGACGAGCATGAACGATCGGCGGCGGTCGTCAAGTCGACCACCTCAATCAACGCTTACGTGTCGCAGGGGCGGGCGCGGGCGTATCGGATGCAAAGAGTTGATTGAGATACGCCGCCAGACGCACGCCACCCTGCGCCAGGCGCTGCTCGACGATTGCCTTGGTCTTGAACACGTAAGCGTAAGAAAGGGCCGGTGCCTCGGGATAGATTGTGTCCCGAATGGCGGCGCTCTCGCCAATCCAAACCAATGGATCGGGCGTGCTCCAGGCGGTCAGCTGCTCGGGCGTGATCCGGGCGGACAGCCATACCGTCAACTCGGTGTAGGACAGCTCCTCGTCATCGACCAACGCCGAATCCCAGACGGCATGAAGGTTGGTCGAGCGACCGAAAAAGGTCACGCGAACATCGTTGCCGCCCTTATCGGTCCCGTTGCCCACATGCAGCGGCTGATGCAAATCGCCGACGATATGGACGATGAAGCGGAGCGCGAGCTGTTTGTCGGCGAGCGATGCCTTGGGGTCCCGCACGGTCGCGGCGAAACGCTTGAGCGCCGTTACCGCGTCGCCCTCCGGGGGCGCCCCAACCTCGGCGTAAGTCTTACCGGCAGGGACTGTCACATAATGCCAAGGACTCGCGGTCTTCTGCCAAAACTCGCTTGGGTCGGATCGCATGAAGTCCGGCCAGTTCGACGCTTCGGCCAGCGTTTCGGTGCCCAAAATTTGGTGCACGCCCGCCTCGGCCCTCGCGTCAAGGTGCTGTTGAGCAATGGCACCGATTACACGGTGGCCCTCTTTCCCCCAGGCGAGCGCGGTGCTGGGGGCAAGAGCGGCGGCGAGGGTGGCGAACATCGCAAAAGCACGAAATGGCATGGCTTTCTCCTCACCGAGTAGATCGCCCGGCTTTGTGTCCGCCGCATTACGATCCGGGCTCGGCAGGTCCTCGCCCGAGCGCTCCGTGCCGCTATAAGGGCTCGATGCGCCGCCCATCCCTTTTTGCTGTCGAGGCCACGCTGCTGGGGGTGCTGCTTGCCGCGTCCCTGCTGCTCGGGCTGCTCGGTGCGGTTCGCTATTGGACCGGGGGTTAGCGGGCATGTGCAATTTGTATCGGGCAAAGCGAGCCGGCGCTGAGATAGCGGCCATATTCGGCGCGGCCGAGCCGTCCTTTGCCTATACGGGTGAGAAGGACTTCTACCCCAAGAGCAAGGCGCCAGTGGTGATCGAGCGGGATGGCGGCCGGGCGCTGGCCGAAATGACGTGGGGCTTCCCGCCGCCCCCTTCATCCAAGGCGCCGGTCACCAACGTGCGCAACCTGTCGAGCCCATTCTGGCGATCGGCCCTCGCCAGCCCGGAGCGGCGCTGCCTCGTTCCCGCGACCGAGTTTTGCGAGTGGGAGGGCGAGAAGGGCGCGAAGGTGAAGCGGTGGTTTTCGGTGCCCAGCCTGCCCGTGTTCGCTTTCGCGGGCATCTGGCGACCGACGGCTGAGGGTGCCGCGTTCGCCTTTCTGACGTGCGAGCCAAACCCCTTGGTCGCGGCCGTTCATCCGAAGGCTATGCCGGTGATCTTACCGCCGGAGGATTATGGGCGCTGGCTGGCTGCGGATGATGACGGCGGGCGGGCGCTGGCGGTGCCGTTTCCATCGCAGCTGATGGTGGTCGACTAAGCCTTCCTTGAAACAGGGCTGGCCCGAGCAGCCTTAAACGCGAATTTTAAGGAGATTCAGTTGACGATCGCGTGAAGTCATGATTCACGATCAGAAACCCGGGGGGAAATTGTAAACGATGACGATATGTGTGGCCGTTAAGGTTCACGATTGCCTCGTGCTAGCAGCTGACAGCGCTACCTCGTTGATCGGAGCCGACGAAGCTGGCCGCCCCATGATCGTCAACGTGTATGCGCACGGCAACAAGGTCTTTAATCTCGTCAAGGGGCAGCCCATTGCCGCAATGACGTGCGGCGCCGGCAACATCGGTCGGTCCTCCATCTCCAGCCTTGCAAAGGAGCTGCGGCGTCGCCTTAGCAAGCCTGTTCACGAGGGCGGCCTAGACCCAGAATCCTACACCATCGAGGAGGTCGCGATTCGCGCTCGAACTCTCCTCTACGATGAAGCGTTTCTCCAACTGAATCCGGCGCCCGCCGACGCTGCTAACCTCGAATTTTGGGTGGGTGGATACGGCGCCGATCGTGACGACGCGGAGCTGTGGAAGATTGTCATTGAGAATGGCCAATGCACACCTCCGCAGCAACAGATGGTCGGTGAAGACAGCTTCGTTACTTGGGCGGGTCAACCGGAAGCATTGAACCGACTGTTGTTGGGGTTCAGCGGCGGGGTTGTCGATGCGCTGGCCGCTGGTGGGCTTGAGGCCGACAAGATCGGGCCGGTTCAGGCGCTGATGCGCTCATACACCGCCACGCCTCTAGTTTCAGCGCCAATGCCAACGGGCGATGCAATCGCTCTGGCTGACTTTCTCGTCGAAGTGACGAAAAAATATGTCCATTTTCGCGATGGCGCCGATACCGTGGGCGGAGATACGGACATTGCAACCGTAACGCGATATGAAGGATTTAAGTGGATCAAGCGGAAGCATTTTTACCCCCGAGCGCTTAATATGGAGACCGATCATGTCTGAAAAGTCTGTGACGGATCGCATTCCGCCGATGCCAAGGGCTGTCCCGATGCCCCCCTACCCCTACCAGCGCGATGCGCGTAGCGGCGGTGGCGCCATTTCCGGGTCGAAGGTTAGTGCCGACAACCCGTTCGCGGGGATCCTTGTCGGATCAAATCTTTGCGGCTGATTCTTTCAGCTGACGAACATCGCCTCGACGATTGCCTGCATCAGCACCCCGCGCGGCACGGGCACGCTAACCGTCGTATACCCCTCGTTCTGCGCCCGGCGCTGCCCGTAGAGCCCGATCCACTGCCGGCCGTGTTGGCGCCAAGCACGCTGTAGCGCTGGAACGGGCAGCAGCACGCATGTGGCGGCTGGCGCCCAGGCGTAAGCTATGAAGTCGGCGGCGAGCGGCTTCTGTACCCAGCCTGGACGGCGGAGCGCCTCGTTCGACCAGCGCTCCAGCAGCACGTCAGGCCAGTCCTCGGTCCTGATCTTCTCGTCCACCGTGTGGATGCGCCCGCAGCTGAGGGTGAGCACGCGGTCAATGCCGCCGCGCTGCGCCCAGCCGTCATGCTCGACACCCACCGCCGACATGAGCGTGGGAAAGGCGCGCCGGTAGATCGGTATCCACCAGTCGTTGCCGTATTGGGCAGCGATCGAATTGCTCTCGTGGAAGCGGTGAACCCGCCCAAACGCGTCCACTGAGTCGCGCCTGGGCGGGGTTCGAAGTGAGGGGCGGAGGCCAGCCGGGATGGGCGGTGGCGACGGCCAGATCAGCGAACTAGCATTCCCCTTCGTCGTGTTCCTGGTCATGGCTATCCTCATCATCCTCGGTCCGGCTTTCCAAGTCCGCGTCTCCGTCGAGCTCGTCCAGGCGGTCAATCAACCGCTCTGTCAGCCGAGCGAGCACGGGGCGCGGCAGGCTCGGTATCGCACCGAACAGCAACGCGATCACGGATGTGTCGATGCCCGTCGCCCACGGCCTGTGGCGGGGGCGTCGCCATGGCTTGATGTGCGACGCGCCTCGGGCTGATGGAGAGAGCGCCTGAGCCATCGCTAGGCTTCCTCGCAAATCAATCCGCGCGCCGCGAGATGATCACGCACCGCTTCTCGCTCTGCCGGCCCGAGTGCCGCCTTCAGCTGATCGAGCTTGGCCTGGCGGTCGACGCTCAATGCGACGAGCTGTCCGATCCACAACTCTCCGTTGCGAACGAACATGGCGGCGCCCGCCGCTTCGGCTTCCTCGATCCAGCGCTTCGCGTCGAACCGGCTTGCCTCAATCGCCCCCAAGCGCCGGAGATCAGCCAGGATCGCGTCCCGATAGTCTTCGAATAACGCGAGCCCATCGCACCGCTGGAAGGCGAGGAGCGCCTTCTTGTGGACGGCGTCCAGGTCGGGCGCCGGCGTATCGACGATCAAGCGATCCATTGCAGTTGCGGCCAGCTCGACCGCAGCGTCCTCGTCTGCCGTTCCCAAGGGAAGCGTTCTAACGCGGGCGGACGCCTCGGCGTAGGCGGCGAACGCCGCGTCCCAGTCAGCGCGGGGTGTCATACCAACGCTCCCGTCGAAGCTTCGGGAGCACGACCGGCGCCGCTCAAGTATCTCTCGCAATCGGCGAGGACCGGCGCCATGAACTCCGAAGGCCATGAACTTGCGGCCCCTCCGCTGCCACCGAGCAATTCGCGCAGTTTCCATAGCAGCGCGGCCGGTGTCGGTGCGGGCGTTTTCATGAGCTTGGAGTTCAGATCGCCGGCTTCATCGATGGACTCGTCGGTGCTCTCATTGATCGGGATCGCTTCGATGGCCTGGTAGCGGGCGAGCATCTCGTCCCAGTCCGCGCCAGCCTTACCACTCGCCTTGGCGACGCCAGCCGCTTCGATGTCATCGCACAGGTCAATTGCCTGACCACTGACCCTGACGGCCAGCTGGTTCAACACCAGCATTCGGTCCATCGCCTCGATATTCGAAGCGTCGACGAGATCGCCCTTACAGGCGGGCAGGTCGTCGTGCAGCTGGTCGATCGCCTGCAAGATGCACTGCACCTCGCGAGCGTTCCGGCGAACCAACTCCGCAAGCTGGAGAACGGCCTTCAGTTCGTTCTGATTGGTGTCGACCATTTTACGCCTCCGTCGATGCGCGGCGGTGCCGCTGAAGAAGGTCGTCGATAGCCTGCGCTTGATCGACGATCGCGCCGGCGATGCCATGGATTGCGTTGCTCACATCTCTGCCGCCGCCATTCTCGTCGGCGTGGGCGGCGATGATGGTCAGCGCGCTCGCCAGCTCATCGAGCCGGTTCATCGAATGATCAAGAACGCCAAGGTCGCCAAGCGACATCAGTTGCGCGGGCGTGGCGTTGGCATGGCCGACGCCTGCGGCTAGGGGTTCAGTAGCCATATTCGTCTCCATCTCAGACGTTTTTGGTCAGAGCCGGTAGGGAGGTTGGCGCTTCCCGCCGGCTCGCTTTTCGTGTTATCCTAAAATCGTGATGCCGTCAAATAGTGATAACACAAAATCAAGAGGCCGGCCGAAAACGACCGGTAAGGGGGTTCTGGTCGGGGTTCGGATGCTGCCCGACCTGCTGGCAGCGCTTGATGGGTGGATCGCGAAGCAGGATGATCCAAAGCCATCGCGGCCGGAAGCTGCCCGTCGGCTGCTTTGGGACGCCCTGCGCGGGCGGTGATCGAAGTTATCCCGGGCTGGGCGTCCCGACCGGCCGACTGACAAAGGCCCGACGCAGTCCGCCTCAGCCTGCCTCATCCAAAGCGGGCTCGGGCGCCGACTGGTGGCATTTCACATGGCACGGGATGCACAGCGCTCGCATGAACTGCCAATCGTTACGATCGGGGTGCCCCTGCGGCAGATCGTGATGCGCTTCTTTCGAACGGCGCTTTCCGCAGTCCTGGCATATTGGATGCGCATCCAGGAACAACCCGTTCCTTTTCTGCCTTGAGTTGGGTTTGGATGTGCGTGGCTTCTCTCGCCACTTAACGGTATTGCTCATTTCTTTTCCTCCTTTGAACAACTCACATCCCCGCCCTCAAAATGGTATGATTGATCGAGCATATTGGGCGCGTGCACCCAACGCGGTCACTCAGGAGAGTTGTGGTATGATCGAGTTATTGCTGGCGATCGCGGCGGCGGGTTCCCAGGCTAGCCAGCCGGTGAATTTATCGACGATTACGGGCGCGACGCTGGCGCAGGAGTGCGCCCGCGACCGTGGCTTGGCCCTTGATCCGTGTGTTAGCTATGTCCTTGGGGTCGCTGATGCGCTTCAACTTGAGCGTCGGACCTGCCGCCCTTATTCCGATGCCGGCACCTTGCAGACGGTGGCGATCGTCCGGCGCTACATAAGCGAACATCCGGAAAATTGGGGCTGGCACGCGTCGGCACTGGTTCGGGAGCCGCTTTTAAAAGCATTCCCATGCCCACGATCGATCCGCTGACCGTCCTGCGGCAGAGGGGCATAATCGGGCCATTCAACGCCCTACGGGCGCACATGGAGTTGAACGATCTGCTGCGCGGTGATTACTATGTGATTGCTAAGTTGACGGAGCATTCGACCGCTGGCCGTCATGTTCCCGATAAGCTACTGTCATAAAGAGAAAATTTGGTCGGGACGACAGGATTCGAACCTGCGACCCCCACACCCCCAGTGTGATGCGCTACCAGGCTGCGCTACGTCCCGACCGAGGGGCAGCGATCTAGGCCGGTTGCGGCGGGGATGCAAGCCCGCAAAGGGCGCTCCCCCCACCCCGCCGCTGCGTCGCCGCGCGGCCCCAAGCTGGCGAACGCCGCGCGGCTCCCCATATCGCGCGCCACAGCAGGAGACGCGATTTTGGCCGAGGAGTGGGACAGCAAGCCGGTGCCGAGCGGGCGGATCGCGCGGCTCGGCGCGTTCGGGCGGCTCGCGGGCGGGGTCGCGGGCGGGGTGCTCGCCGAGGGCGCGCGCCGGCTCGCCGAGGGCGAACGGCCGAAATTGCGCGAGCTGCTGCTCACCCCCGCCAATGTCGGCCGCGTCGCCGATCAACTCTCGCAATTGCGCGGCGCAGCGATGAAGCTCGGGCAGATGGTGAGCATGGACGCGGGCGAATTGCTCCCGCCCGAACTCGCGCAACTCCTCGCCCGGCTGCGCGAGCGCGCCCACCAAATGCCGCCCGCGCAATTGCAGCGCGTGCTCGCCGCCGAATGGGGGCCGGACTGGCGGCGGCGCTTCGCCCATTTCGGCGCGAGCCCGATCGCCGCCGCCTCGATCGGCCAGGTCCATAAGGCGACCACGCCCGATGGGCGCGTGCTCGCGATCAAGGTGCAATATCCCGGGGTGCGCGAGAGTATCGACGCCGATGTCGACAATGTCGCGACGCTGCTGCGCGTCTCGGGGCTGCTCCCGCGCGAGCTCGACGTCGCGCCCTTGCTCGAGGAGGCCAAACGCCAGCTACACGAAGAAGCCGATTACGCGCGCGAGGCGGCGCAGATGCGCGCTTATGCCGATCTGCTCGGCGCCGACCCGGCCTATGTCGTGCCGCGCCCCGACGACCAATTCACCACGCCGCGCGTGCTCGCGATGAATTTCGTCGACGGCGTGAGCATCGACAGCCTCGCCGAGGCGCCGCAGCCGGTGCGCGATCGCACGATGACCGCGCTGATCGCGCTGGTGCTGCGCGAATTGTTCGATTTCGGGCTGATGCAGACCGATCCCAATTTCGCCAATTACCGCTTTCAGCCGGAGACAGGCGCGCTGGTGCTGCTCGATTTCGGCGCGGCGCGGGCGGTGCCGCCTTCGGTGAGCGCGGGCTATCGCGCGCTGCTCGCCGCAGGACTCGCGGGCGATGGCGACGCCGCGCGCGAGGCATCGGTCGCCGCCGGTTTCCTCAGCCCCGCCGCCGCCACCCGCCACCGCGCGACGATCGACCGGATGATCGAGGTGATCCTCGGCGAACTCGGTCGCCCCGGCGCGTTCGATTTCGGCGACCGCGCTTTCGTGGGCGTGCTGCGCGACCAAGGCGCGAGCGTCGCCGCCGATCGCGCGAGCTGGCATTTGCCGCCCGCCGATCTGCTGTTCGTCCAGCGCAAGATCAGCGGCACCGCGATGCTCGCCGCGCGGTTGAAGGCGCGGGTCGAGGTGCGCGCGATGGTCGAGCGGGTGGTGGGGGCTTTGGCGCCGGAGACGAGCGGCGCGTAGCGCCTTTGATGGTTTGTTCGCACGAAGACACGAAGCCACGAAGAAGCCTCGTTTCCTCAGAACAAGTCGCGCTTAGAGCTGTTTACGATCACACCGAACAAAGGGCTCGACGGAGAAAGCTCCTCCCCCATAGGGGGAGGGGGGCGTAGGCGGGCAAATCACCTGCCGGGGGCAGGTGATCCGCCGGAGCCCGGCTTGCGAAGCAAGCCGGTGGTCGCGCAGCGAATGGTGGAGGGGTATCGCCCTCGAACTGCCGGGGACACCCCTCCACCGCGCTTCGCGCGGTCCCCCTCCCCTTACAGGGGAGGAGCGAACCGGTTCTTCCGTTCGTGCTGAGCTTGTCGAAGCACCGTTCTTCTTGTCCGCCGTCGCGAGGCAGTAGCACCGTTGGCTTCGCCGCCCTTCGGGTCGACAAGCTCAGGGCGAACGGCTCGACTTCCTCCTCGATGCACTAATGTCTTCGTGTCTTCGTGCGAGGAAATCAGGGCGCCGCCACGAGTCGAGCACCGCCCGCTCCCCCGCCCGGGCTCGCGGTCAGGCCGCCTGCGCGCTCGGCGGGACGATGGGCACCGTCAGGCACAGGCTCTGCGTCGGCAGCACGTCGCGCCATTGCTCGATCAACCGTTTATACGCCCGCCCCACCGGCCGGATGCGCCGATCGAGATCATAGAGCCCGACCGCGTTCACCCGCCCACGCTTCTCGCGCAGCGCCACGTCCCAATCGGTTTGGTCGGTGAGCGAATACCAGGTGAAGCCCACCACCGGCACGCCATCGTTGCGCACGCGCAGCACGTTCGCCCATTGCTTCCACAGCCAATCGACCGCCTCGCGCCCGCTCGGCCCCTCGGCGAGATTGGTCTCGGTGTGCATCACCGGCAGCCGGTAGCGCGCATGATATTGGCGGGTGATCTCGCTATAGCCGAAAATCTCGCCCGAGGCCTGGGTGAAGCCGTCATCGCGCACGCGGTGCTCGTTGGTGACGTAATAGTCATTGCCCATGATGCAGTGTTGTTTCAGGCGGTTGCCGAGGAAGAAATGATATTCCTCGCGCGTCATGCCGTTATCGAGCAGAAATTCGTACATTTCGGAATCGACCCGCCGGCCGTAATTGAGATCGAGCGACAGGAAGCGCTGCGAATTCATCAACTCGGCGGGCCCGATCGCGGCGGGCGATTCGGCGTGAAAATATTCGCTCGATTCGCTCTGGATGAAAATCGCGTCGGGGCGCACCGCCAGGATCGCGCGCATCGCGAGCACATTGGCCTTGACCAGATGCTTGAGCGCGGTGACGAACCCGCGGTCGCTCGTCAGCTGCTCGTTCCACCAACCGTAGCGCGCCGAAAAGGTCGCGCAGATGAACATCTCGTTGACCGGCGTATAAAGCTGCACCCAGGGAAAGCGCGCGGCGAAGGTGCCGGCGTAGCGGGCGAACTGATCGGGAAAATCGGGATTCTGAAAGTCGCCGAGCCAATCGGGCACCCCGAAATGGCAGAGATCGACGATCGGCACGATGTCGCGCGCCTTCAGATCGGCGAAGGTTTCGTCAGCGAAACCCCAGTCATAGCGATCGGCGCCGCGCCAGCTCAGCAAGATCGGCGGGCCATAGCGCAAATAGCCGATGCCCATTTCCTGGACGAGCGCGAAATCCTCGCGCCAGCGGGCATAATGGCGGCAGCTTTCCATCTCGTCGATGCGGGTGCGCCCGCCGTCGATCCGGGGCACGCTATTCTCGATGCCGGTGGCGAACATGAAGGTGGCGATGGCGCGTCTCCCCAGGGGTGGTGGGGATCAACGCTTCAGCGGCGCGATGGGTGGCGGCGCCTGGATGCCCCGCGTGGATTCGAACCACGATTGACGGAGTCAGAGTCCGTAGTCTTGCCATTAGACGACGGGGCAATCAGGCGCGCGGGCTTACGCAGCCGGGCCCGCGCGGTCAAGATGCTTTGCCGGGCGGCCACTCGTTGCACCGGCGAACGGCTTGCGGGGCGGGCGCGGCTTCGCTAGTCTTGGTCCCAAGCAGCGGAGGCCGCGAGGCGGGCCGCAACGATGAAGATGGTGAGACGGCATGGGGGAAGTGACCCAGTCGCCGTCCCGACATGGCGAGAGCCATGCCAGGTCGGCTCCAATCGAGGCGCGCGCGCCGTGCGCCAATCAGCGGCTCTATGCCGCGCTCGATCTTGGCACCAATAATTGCCGCTTGTTGATCGCGCGCCCCTCGGCGGAAGGGTTCGCGGTGGTCGATGCCTTTTCGCGCATCGTCCGGCTCGGCGAGGGGCTCGCGACCACCGGTCGCCTCTCCGACGCGGCGATCGAGCGCACCATCGCCGCGCTCGGCATTTGCGCCGACAAGCTCAAGCGCCGCAACGTCAGCCTCGCGCGCTCGGTCGCGACCGAGGCGTGCCGCCGCGCGACCAACGGCACCGCCTTCATCGAGCGCGCCTATCGCGAAACCGGAATCGCGCTCGACGTCATTTCCGCCGAGGAGGAAGCGCGGCTCGCGGTGCTCGGCTGCCATGTGCTGATCGAGCCCGGAGACGGCCCGGCGCTGGTATTCGACATCGGCGGCGGCTCGACCGAATTGGTACTGGTCGAAACCCATGGCCCCTCGCCGCGCGTGCTCGATTGGCACAGCACTCCTTGGGGCGTGGTGTCGCTCACCGAGGCGACCGGCCATGCCGATTGCCGCGAGGGGCGGCTCGCGCTCTATCAGCGGATGCGCGAGGTGGTGCGCGAGAGCATGGCGCCCTTCGCCGATCGGCTGCCCAAGGGGCTCGCGCGCCCGCGCTTGCTCGGCACCAGCGGCACGGTGACGACGCTCGCCAGCGTCCATCTGGGGCTCGAACGCTATGATCGCGCCGCCGTCGACGGGCTGATCGTGCCGACGGCGGCGATGCGCCGCATCAGCGCCGATCTCGCCGCGCGCTCGATCCCCGAGCGCGCGGTCTATCCGTGCATCGGGCAGGAGCGCGCCGATCTGGTGGTGGCGGGCTGCGCGATCCTGGAGACGATCCTCGATCTTTGGCCCGCCGAGCGGCTCGGCATCGCCGATCGCGGGATTCGCGAGGGGATTTTGCGCCGGCTGATGCACGGCGGCGGCCTTTGACGGGTGCCGGATGAGCCGGGGCGGAACCGGCGGGCGCGTCCGGGTGCGCACCGCGCGCGGCCGCTCGCCGCAATCGACGCGCTGGCTCGAACGCCAGCTCAACGATCCTTATGTGAAGCGCGCCAAGGCCGAGGGGTTCCGCAGCCGCGCGGCGTATAAATTGCTCGAACTCGACGAGAAATTCGGCTTGCTCGCGCCCGCGCGGCGGGTGGTCGATCTCGGCATCGCACCCGGCGGCTGGAGCCAGGTGGTGCGCCAGAAGGCGCCGCGCGCGGCGGTGGTCGGGATCGATCTGCTCCCGGTCGATCCGATCGAGGGGGTGACGATCTTCCAGCTCGATTTCCTGAACGAGCGCGCGCCCGACCTGCTCACCGAAGCGCTTGCCGGCCCCGCCGATCTGGTGCTGTCGGACATGGCGGCGAACACGGTCGGCCATCCGCAGACCGACCATTTGCGCACCATGGCATTGGTCGAGGCGGCGGCGGCGTTCGCGGGCGAGATATTGGCGCCGGGCGGCGCGTTCGTCGCCAAGGTGCTCGCGGGGGGCGCCGATTCGGCGCTGGTCGGCGAATTGAAACGCCAGTTCGCGAGCGTGAAACACGCCAAGCCGCCGGCGAGCCGCAAGGATTCGTCCGAATGGTATGTGGTGGCGCAGGGGTTCAAGGGGCGCGCGGGCGCGTGAGCGCCGCGTCGTCATGTTCGAACCCGTCGCCCCGGCCTGGAGCCGGGGCAGCGTGCCTTGGCTCGGAACCGTTCGCCCTGAGCTTGTCGAAGGGCGGTCCTTCTGGCGGCCGTCGATAAGAAGAACGGTGCTTCGACGAGCTCAGCACGAACGGATGCGGGCGATCGCCGTTCGGCGCCGCCGGGCGACGGGCATCGCGCCGCGATCCACGTAGGACGCGCGCCTCGAGCGCCGCTACCGCAAATCGGGCGGCGTCGCTTCGTCCTTCAACCGCGCGACGAGCGCGTCGAGGCTCAACACCTCCTGCCGCTCCTGCCCCAGCACGCGCAGCGCGACGCTGCGCTCCTCGGCCTCGCGCTTGCCGACGACGACGAGGTTGCTCACTTTCGCCAGCGAATGTTCGCGCACCTTATAATTGATCTTCTCGTTGCGCAGATCGGTCTCGACGCGCAGGCCTGCCGCGCCGAGCGCCGCGGCGACTTCGCGCGCATAATCATCGGCCTCTGAAACGATCGTCGCGACCACCGCCTGCACGGGTGCCAGCCAGAGCGGGAATTTGCCGGCGTGATGCTCGATCAAAATGCCGATGAAGCGCTCGAAACTGCCCAGGATCGCGCGGTGGAGCATGATCGGGCGGTGGCGCTGGCCATCCTCCGCCACATAGCTCGCGTCGAGCCTTTCGGGGAGCACGGTGTCGGTCTGGATCGTGCCCACCTGCCAGGTGCGGCCGATCGCGTCGGTCAGGTGGAATTCGAGCTTGGGGGCGTAGAAGGCGCCTTCGCCGGGCAGTTCCTCCCAGCCATGCGCGGGCGTGTCGCGCCCCGTCGCCGCGACCGCGTCGCGCAGCGATTGTTCGGACCAATCCCACATTTCCTCGCTGCCGAAGCGCTTTTCGGGGCGCAGCGCGAGCTTGATCGCATAATGCGGGAAGCCGAGATCGCGATAGACGACATCGAGCAGATCGATGAACTTGGCGACTTCCTCGACCAGCTGATCCTGCCGGCAGAAGATATGCGCGTCGTCCTGCGTGAATTGGCGCACGCGCATGATGCCGTGCAAGGCGCCGTGCGGCTCGTTGCGGTGGCAGCAGCCGAATTCGGCCATGCGGATCGGCAGATCGCGATAGCTTTTGATCCCCTGGCGGAAGATGAGCACATGCGCCGGGCAGTTCATCGGCTTCAAAGCCATCATCTGCGCGTCGGACGAGATGATCGCGCCTTCATCCTCGGGATTGGGGATTTCGTCGGGCACGACGAACATGTTTTCGCGATATTTGCCCCAATGCCCGGATTGTTCCCATTGGCGCGCGTCCATCAGCTGCGGGGTCTTCACCTCGCGATAGCCCGCCGCGTCGAGCCGGCGGCGCATATAGGCCTCGAGCTGGCGCCATAGAATGAAGCCCTTGGGGTGCCAGAACACCGATCCCTGCGCCTCGGCCTGCAGATGGAACAGGTCCATCTCCGCGCCCAATTTGCGATGGTCGCGCTTGGCGGCCTCTTCGAGCATCGTCAGATGCGCGTCGAGCTGCTTCTTGTTGAGCCAGCCGGTGCCGTAGATGCGGCTGAGCATCGCGTTCTTCTGGTCACCGCGCCAATAAGCGCCCGAAACGCGCGTGAGCTTGAACGCCTGCGGATCGAGCTTGCCGGTGGAGGCGAGGTGCGGCCCGCGGCACATATCGAGCCAATCCTCGCCCGACCAATAAACCGTCAGCTCCTCATGCTCGGGGAGTTCGGCGGCCCATTCGGCCTTGAACGTCTCGCCCTGCTGGCGCCAGCGGCTGATAAGCTGCTCGCGCGACCAGACTTCGCGGCGCAGCGGCTTGTCGGCGCGGATGATCGCGCGCATAGCTTCCTCGATCGCGGGCAGATCCTCCTCGGTGAAGGGGCGATCCTTGGGCGCGAAATCGTAATAGAAGCCGTCGTCGGTCGCCGGGCCGAACGTGATTTGCGTGCCCGGAAACAGCTGCTGCACGGCCTCTGCCAGGATATGCGCATAATCATGGCGGACGAGTTCGAGCGCGTCGACCTCGTCCTTCATCGTCACCAGCGCGAGTTGCGCGTCGGCTTCGAGCGGGCGGTTCAAGTCGCGCAGCTCGCCATCGACCTTCGCCGCGAGCGCCGCCTTGGCGAGCCCCGGGCCGATCGCCGCCGCGATCTCCCCCGGGGTGGTGCCGCGCGCGACTTCGCGAACGGCGCCATCGGGGAGCGTGATGCGAACGGGGGCGGACATGCAAAATCACCTTTGAGTTGATGTCGCCGGCTTACGCTGCGGCGCGGCATCAAGGCAAGCGCGGCGCGGGGTCCGCCGTCGCTGCCTAGAGCGTCGCCCCGGCGAAAGCCGGGGCCTCGACGAACGGCGCGCACCGATCGCGCGAGGCCCCGCCTTTCGCTGGGGCGACGCTTGGTTGCGGGGCCTTACGCATCGCGGCTTGCCGTTCGCCGTCAGCGGTTTAGGCTCGGCGCGCCCGACTCACCCGCCAAGGAGCGCGCCATGCACCTCACCCGCCCTGAAGGTACGCAACCCGCCGATCTCCACCTCACCCGCCGCGCGGCGGTCGGCTCGATGTTCTTCGCCGGCTATGCGCTCGCCGCGCTCGATGCGAACGCCGCGCCGATCACGACACCCGCCGATGACCTGGTCATCGAGGAAGCGCTCATTCCCAATGGCGCCGAAAAACCGCTCCCGGCCTATGTCGCACGGCCCAAAAAGGCGGGGCGGCACCCGACGGTGATCGTCGTGAACGAAATCTTCGGCGTGCATGATTACATCAAGGATATTTGCCGCCGCTTCGCCAAATTGGGCTATGTCGCGGTCGCGCCCGAATTCTTCTATCGCTCGGGCGTGAACCTGCCGGCGCTCACCGATTTCGCCGAGATCCGCAAAGTCGTCGGCCAAGCGAGCCCCGAGCAAGTCGATGGCGACGTCAAAGCGACTTCTGCCTGGGTCAAGGCGCAGAAATTCGCGAACGGCGCCAAGATCGGCATCACCGGCTTCTGCTGGGGCGGCGCGGTGGTGTGGCGCGCGGCGATGGTCGATCCCGACATCAAGGCGGGCGTCGCCTGGTATGGCCAGCTCAAACCCCTGATCGCGCGCGCGGGCGAACTGAAGGCGCCGGTGCTCGGGCTTTACGGCGGCAAGGATCAGGGCATTCCGCTTACCGATGTCGAGGCGATGCAGGCCGCGCTCAAGGCGGCGGGGAAGACGGGCTCGTCGATCCACGTCTATCCGGATGCGCCCCACGGCTTCCACGCCGATTACCGCCCCAGCTATGTCGAGGCCGACGCCAAGGACGGCTGGGCGCGGCTGCTCGCGCATTTCAAGGCGAACGGGGTGGTTTGAGGGGGCAGCTCACCATTTCCCCGTCACCCCGGCCCCCGAGCCGGGGTCCCGCTGCCTTTGCGACAGATGACGAAGAAGCGGGACCCCGGATCAAGTCCGGGGTGACGGAAAGAGTAATCCCTAAACCAGCCCGAACGGCACCACCTTGTTGTCGACATCATGGCCGATATCGGCGGCGCCCAGGAATGGCACGCCCATTTCCGCGCACCAGCGCGCCAGCATAGTGGCGAGCGGCTCGCGCCACGGCGGCTCGTTGGGCTGGATGTCGCTCACCCGGCCCAGCCGCACCCCGGCCACCCCTTTCAGCTGCGTCGCATGGGCAAGCTGGAATAACAGCCGGTCGATCCGGTAAAGCGGCTCCGACACATCCTCGATCAGCAGGACATGGTCGGCGAGATCAGGGAGCCAGGGCGTGCCGCACAGCCCGGCCAGGATCGCCAGATTGAACGCCGCCGCCGGGCGCTGGCCCAGCCCGCCCTCCAGCGCGGCGCGATCCCCCCGCGCCAGCCAGGCCAGCGCGCGCGCGACCGCTTTCTCCCCGCCCTCACGCGCCAGATCGCCCGGCATCGGCCCGTGCGCCACCCGGCCCAGCCGCCGGGCATAAAGCGCGCCCATCAGGAACCCCATATCGGAATAGCCCAGATAGGCCTTGCGCGCCGCCGCCGGCCCCAGCTGCGGCATCACCGCCGCCAGGATGCGGCCCGAGCCATAGCCGCCGCGCGCGAACCAGATCGCGTCGATCGCCGGATCATTAGCCATAGCCAAAAACGCGGCGGCGCGCACGGCATCCGGCCCGGCAAAATGCCCGTCGGAGAGATAGCATTGCGGATCGATGACCAGCTCGACCCCGGGAAAGCTGTTTGCCGCCAGCGTGCGCAGCCGGTCCGCCAGCGCGGCATCGATCGACTTGGCCGGCGCCACCACGCCAATGCGCATACTTGCCCTCCTGGTCTTTTGCCGCGATAGCCGCCGGCGATGGCTGGAAACAACTATTTCTTCGTCGGCATCGGCGGTTCGGGGATGATGCCGCTGGCGATGATCCTGGCCGGCACCGGCGCGACCGTTGCCGGCTCCGACCGGGGGCTGGACCAGGGCCGGGTGCCCGCCAAGTTCGACGCGCTGAAGGCGCTGGGCATCGCGCTCCACCCGCAGGACGGCAGCGGGATTACGTCTGCTGATCAGATCGTCGTCGCTTCCGCCGCGATTGAGGAGAGTGTGCCCGACATGGTCCGCGCCGCCGAGCTGGGCTGTGCGCGGCTGAGCCGGGCCGAGTTGCTGAGCAAGCTGTTCAATGCAGCCCCCCTTTCAATCGGCGTTGCCGGCACCAGCGGCAAATCGACCGTCACCGGCATGATCGGCTGGATCCTGCACAGCGCCGACCGCGCGCCGACGGTGATGAACGGCGCGGTGATGAAGAATTTTGCACGGCCCGAAGCACCCTTTGCCAGCGCGCTGGTGGGCGATGGCGATGTGTTCGTGAGCGAGGTGGACGAAAGCGACGGCTCGATC
>LWDI01000064.1 GCA_002083475.1 Proteobacteria bacterium SG_bin5 | reverse complement strand
GCCCGCCGTCGAAATCGATCCGCCCGCTCACCGCGCGGAGCCGCGCGGCGGGATGGCCGAGCGCGTCGAGGCTGACGAGGCTGGTGCCCTGCCAGCGATCGAGCCGCTGGTCGAACCGCGCGCTCGTCTCGGCGATCACGCCGCGCGCCCGCGCGTCGCCACAGGCGAGCGTGCTCGCGCGCAGCGGCCCTTGCAGGCTCGGTTGCGCGGCGGCGATACTGATCGCGAGTGTCCCCGCCAGCCGCTCGGCGACGCACCCGCCGCTCGCGAGCCGATCGGCGATCAGCGCGAGCCGACCGGTGAAACCGTCGTTCAGCCCGCCGCTCCCGGCGAGCCGCATCCCGATCACCCCGGCGGGCGTCTCCAGCCGCAACCGCGCGTCGGCGAGATCGACGTCGAGCGCGGGGAGCGCGAAGGGCTTGCCCGAGGGCGGCGGCAGCAAGCGATCGATCGCGCCGAACGAGACCTTGCCCCCCACCAGGCTTGCCCGCGCCCGCACATGGCCCGCGCGCGCGCCGGTCAGCCGCGCGCCGCCCGGCCCCAGCTCGGTCGTGAGTTCGACCCAATCGGCGACCAGATCGGGGTGGCGCGGATCGCCGATCACCAAGCCTTCGAGCCGGGTGCCGCGCACGCCCAATTGCGCGATGCGATAGCGCGCGGGCACGCCGCGTTCGGCCAGCGCATCGTCGATGAAGCGCGTCGCGATCGGGGTGCGCGCGCTCCACACGCCGGCGCCGAGCAACGCCAGCGCGAGCGCGCCTTCGGCGGCCGAGTGCGCCAGCCCCGCCCGCCGTGCCTTGACGTTGGGCGTTTGCTCCTGATCCGCCAAATCCACTCCGTCCGCCCGCCCCGTCGTCCCCATTTACCGCCGCGCGCGCCGATTGCCACCCCGCGCGACCCGCCTTAATCCTTCAGCCGCGATGAATGTTCCCGCCGATCATGCCGGCCACCGCGCGCGGCTGCGCCAGCGCCTGCTCGGGGCGGGGGGCGAGGCGCTCGCCGATTACGAACTGCTCGAATATCTGCTCGCGCTCGCCATCCCGCGCCGCGACACCAAGCCGCTCGCGAAAAGGCTGCTCGGCGAGTTCGGCGGGCTGGGCGCGGTGATGGCGGCCAGCCCCGAGGCGCTGGCGAGCGTCGACGGGCTGGGCGAAACCTCGATCGCGGCGATCAAGATCGTCCAGGCGACCGCCCTACGGATGCTGCGGACCGAGGCGCAGGCGGCGCCGGTCCTCGGCAATTGGCAGGCGCTGCTCGATTATCTCCAGGCGGACATGGCGCATCACGCGATCGAGCGCGTCCGCGTGCTCCACCTCAACACGCGCAACATGCTGATCCGCGACGAGCTGATGAGCGAGGGCTCGATCGACGAAGCGGCGGTGCATGTGCGCGAAGTGGTGAAGCGCGCGATGCAATTGGGCTCGGCGTCGATCATCCTGGTCCACAACCACCCCGGCGGCGACCCGAGCCCCAGCCGCGCCGACATCGATCTCACCCGCCGGATCGTCGACGCCGCGAAGAAATTGGGAATCGCGGTGCATGATCATCTCATCATCGGCCGCCAGGGCCATGTGAGCTTGCGCGCGCAGGGATTGATGTGAGCGGGATAGCGACGGCCTCGCTTTGGCGAATGCCGTTGAGACGGCGCGCGCGCCAGCAACACGACGCCCCGGCTTGCACCGGGGCGTCGCGCTTGGTTGCCCTTTCGGGAGGGGCGCTTATTTCGCCGGCTGCGCCAGGAAGCCCTTGAGCTCGTCCTTGCTCACCGCGCCGTTCTTGTCGGCGTCGCTCTGGGCGAAAGCCGCGTCGCTCCATTTCTTCATTTCGGTCGCGCCGCCCTTGGCGGCGGGATCATCGGCGCGCAGCGATTTCATCCAGGCGGCGAATTCCTTCTTGCTCAGCTTGCCGTCGCTGTTGGCGTCATAGCTCGCCCATTGCCCCTCGACCGTCTGGCCGATCTGATCGGCCGAATTGACCGCGCCGCTGTCCGCCGCCGGGGTTTCGGTCGTCTGCGCCCCCGCGTCGGGCGCCTGCTGCTGGGTGCCCATATCGGTCGGCGCGGGCGAGGTCGCGTCGCTCGGCATCGTCTGGCCGGGCATGGTCTGGCCGGGCATGGTTTGACCCGGCTGCGTCGGGTTGGGCGAGGTAACGGGCGGGGTTTGGCCCGGCGCGGTCGGCGCCTGCTGCGCGAAAGCGGGCGTCGCGATCAGCGCGGTGGTGATCAGCAAGGTCTTCAACATCGTTTTTCTCCATTCATCTGTGGTTCATCTAACTGACGACGCGGATCGTTTCTGCGCCTGTCGTGACCCGTTCAACGCGCTACTTTGGAATTGGTCGCAGGGTCGCGGCGATTTGGCGGCGCGGCTGGTCCCTGCTAACGCGCGGTTCGCCGCGAAAGAGGTATCGATGGTCCCCCGTTATTCCCGCCCCCAAATGGCCGCGCTTTGGACGCCGCAAGCGCGCTACCGCATCTGGTTCGAGATCGAGGCGCACGCGACCGACGCGCTCGCCGCGCTGGGCGTCGTCCCCCAAAGCGCCGCCGACGCGCTATGGCGCTGGTGGGCGACCGCGCCCGAGATCGACGTCGCCGCGATCGACGACATCGAGGCGGTGACCAAGCATGACGTGATCGCCTTCCTCACCTGGGTCGCGCGCCAAGTGGGCGAGGAAGCGCGCTTCATGCACCAAGGGATGACGAGTTCGGACGTGCTCGACACGTGCCTCGCGGTCCAGCTCGCGCGCGCGGCGGACCTGCTCATCGCCGATGTCGACGGGCTGCTGGCGGCGCTCGAAGCGCGCGCCCGCGAGCATAAATTCACCCCCACGATCGGCCGCAGCCATGGCATCCATGCCGAGCCGGTGACCTTCGGCTTGAAGCTCGCCGGCTTCCACGCCGAATTCCAGCGCGCGCGCGCGCGGCTGATCGCAGCGCGGGCGGAAATCGCGACCTGCGCGATTTCGGGCGCGGTCGGCACTTTCGCCAATGTCGATCCGCGCGTCGAGGCGCATGTCGCCGCCAAGCTGGGGCTGACGGTCGAGCCGGTCTCCACCCAAGTGATCCCGCGCGACCGCCACGCGATGTTCTTCGCGACCTTGGGCGTGGTCGCGAGTTCACTCGAACGGCTGGCGGTGGAAGTGCGGCACCTCCAGCGCACCGAAGTGCTGGAGGCGGAGGAATATTTCGCGCCGGGGCAAAAGGGCAGCAGCGCCATGCCGCACAAGCGCAACCCGGTGCTCACCGAAAACTTGACCGGCCTTGCGCGGATGGTGCGCGGCTATGTGACCCCCGCGCTCGAAAATGTGGCGCTGTGGCACGAGCGCGACATCAGCCATTCCTCGGTCGAGCGCTATATCGCGCCCGACGCGTGCATCACGCTCGATTTCGCGCTGGCGCGCGCGACCGGGGTGGTCGAGAAGCTCGTCGTTTACCCTGCGCGGATGCGGCGCAATCTCGATGCGATGGGCGGGCTGATCCATTCGCAGCGCGTGCTGCTCGCGCTCACCCAGGCGGGGCTCTCGCGCGAGGATTCTTATGCGCTCGTCCAGCGCAACGCGATGAAAGTGTGGGAATCGGGCGGCGCGCTTTCGCTCCTCGACTTGCTCGCCGCCGACGCCCAAGTGCGCGAAGCGCTACCGGCGGACGCGCTCGCCGCGCTGTTCGACCTCGATTATCACTTCAAGCATGTGGATACGGTGTTCGCGCGGGTGTTCGGCGCGGCGTGAGGCGTCACCCCCGCCCGCGATAGCCGGGCACGCCCTGGTCGGGCACCCATAGCCCCTCGGGCGGGGTGCCCGTCTGCCAGAAGACGTCGATCGGGATGCCGCCGCGAGGATACCAATAGCCGCCGATCCGCAGCCAGCGCGGCTGCATCTCCGCGACCAACCGCTCGGCGATGCCGATCGTGCAATCCTCGTGGAACGCCTGGTGGTTGCGGAAGGCGCCGAGGAAAAGTTTGAGCGACTTCGACTCGACGATCGTCTCGCCGGGCACGTAATCGATCACCAGATGCGCGAAATCGGGCTGCGCCGTCACCGGGCAGAGCGAGGTGAATTCGGGCGCCACGAAGCGCACCAAATATAGACGCCCGGGCCGCGGATTGGGAACATAGTCGAGCACCGCTTCGTCTGGCGAGGCGGGCAAGGCGCTCGGCTGGCCGAGATGCTTGGGAGGGTTCATGCGCGCTGATTTAGGCTTTCGGGGGGCGTTGTGAAGCGGGTCCGCGCGCTCATCCCCATCCTGGGCGATCAGCTGTCGTTCGATCTCGCCGCGCTCGCGGACGCCGATCCGGCACATGACCGGCTGCTGATGATGGAAGTCGCCGAGGAAGCGACCTATGTGCGCCACCACAAGCGCAAGATCGCGTTTCTGTTCGCGGCGATGCGCCACCACGCCGAGGCTTTGCGCGCCGCCGGCTGGCAGGTCGATTACGTGACCCTCGACGATCCCGAAAATAGCGGCGGCTTCACCGGCGAAGTCGCGCGCGCGATCGAGCGCCATGCGCCCGAGCGGATCATCGTCACCGAGCCCGGCGAATGGCGCGTCGCCGGCGCGATCGACCAATGGGAGACCTTGTTCGGCCTGCCCGTCGACGTCCGCGCCGATACCCGCTTCCTGTGCGACCACACCGAGTTCGACGCCTGGGCCGAGGGGCGCAAGGCGCTTCGCATGGAGTTTTTCTACCGCGAGATGCGCCGCAAGACGGGGCTGTTGATGGCGGGCGATCAGCCCGAAGGCGGCCAATGGAATTTCGACCAGGAAAATCGCAAGCCCGCCGAACGCGATCTGACGATGCCGCGCCCCTCGAGCTTCGCGCCGGATGCCATCACGCAGGAAGTGCTCGCGCTGGTCGAGCGCCGCTTCGCCGATCATCCGGGGCGCTTGGCCGGGTTCGATTTCGCCGTCACCCGCGCCGATGCGCTGAAGCAACGGGCGCATTTCCTGAAACACGCGCTGCCGCGCTTCGGCGATTATCAGGACGCGATGCTCACCGGCGAGCCCTTCCTATGGCACTCGATCCTCTCGCCCTATATCAACGCCGGGCTGCTCGATCCGCTCGACCTTTGCCAGGCGGTCGAGGCCGAATATCGCGCGGGCCGCGTGCCGCTCAATTCGGCCGAAGGTTTCATCCGCCAGATCATCGGCTGGCGCGAATATGTGCGCGGCATCTATTGGCGCGAGGGGCCGGACTATCCGCGCCGCAATTTCCTGGGAGCCGCCCGCCCGCTCCCCGGCTGGTATTGGACCGGCGAGACCGAGATGCGCTGCCTCGCCGAGGCGATCGGGCAGACGCTCGATCATGCCTATGCCCATCACATCCAGCGGCTGATGATCACCGGCAATTTCGCGCTGCTGATCGGCGCCGATCCCCATCAGGTGCATCTTTGGTATTTGGAGGTTTATGCCGACGCCTATGAATGGGTCGAGGCGCCCAACACGGTCGGCATGAGCCAATTCGCCGATGGCGGGCTGCTCGGCTCCAAACCCTATGCCGCCTCGGGCGCGTACATCAACCGCATGTCGGACTATTGCCGGCATTGCCGCTATGACGTGAAGGCGCGCACGGGCGCCGATGCCTGCCCGTTCAACGCGCTCTATTGGGATTTCCTCGCGCGCAACGCCGACAAGCTGGCGCGCAACCAGCGGCTCGCCATGCCCTATCGCAACTGGGCGAAGATGGACCCGGCCACCCAAAGCGCGATCCGCGCCCAGGCCAAGGCGTTTCTCGACAGCCTCGACGCGTCGAGCACGAACGGCTAGTGAATCGACAAATCTAGCGCGGAGACGATGATGGACCTGCTGGTGACCACCGAATGGCTGGCGAGCGAACTCCAGGCGAGCGACCTGCGCGTCGTCGACGCGACCTATTTCCTGCCCGAACATGGCCGCGACGCGGCCGCTGAATATGAGGCCGCGCACATTCCGGGCGCGGTGTTCATGGATCTGGCGGAGATCGCCGATCTCTCGAGCCCGCTCCCGAATATGCTCCCCGCGCCCGAAAAATTCGCGAGCCGGATGCAGTCGCTGGGTCTCGGCGACGGCAGCCGCGTCGTGCTGTACGACAATTCGCCGCTCCACACCTCGGCACGCGCTTGGTGGATGTTGAAAGTGTTCGGCGCGCATGACGTCGCGATCCTCGACGGCGGGCTCGCCAAATGGCGGGCCGAAGGGCGCGCGCTGGCGAGCGGTAAGGAGTCGCTGCGCCACCGCCACTTCACCATCTGGGCCGATGACGCGCGCGTCCGCACGCTCGATCAGATGAAAGCCAATCTCGATTCGCGCGCCGAGCAAGTGATCGACGCGCGCAGCCCCGCGCGCTTCACCGGCGAAGAGCCCGATCCGCGCCCCGCGACGCACGCCGGCCACATCCCCGGCTCGGCGAACATCCATTACCAGACTTTGTTCAACGAAGACGGCAGCTGGAAGCAGGGCGAGGAACTCCGCGCGATTTACGAAAGCGCCGGCGTCGATCTCGCCAAGCCGCTGGTCGCGACCTGCGGCTCGGGGATCACGGCGGCGGTGCTGGTGTTCGGCGCGCAGCTGCTCGGCAATACCGCCTCGCTTTATGACGGCAGCTGGGCCGAATGGGGCGCCGACCGCTCGACCCCCAAGGCGATGGGCGCGGCGACCGTGGGCGCGGCTTGAGCGACGACAAGTCGAGCAACGCCAAGGCTCCCCGCCGCCCCCGCACCCGCGTGGTGACCGGGGGGCGGCGGGACGAATGGACGCAAGGCATCGTCAACCCGCCGGTCTGGCGCGCCTCGACGCATTTGTACGAGTCGGTGGCGGAGATGCGCGCGCGCGGGCGCGACACGCATCACAAGCTGTTCTACGGTCGCCGCGGCGCGCCCACGCAATGGTCGCTCGCCGAGGCGCTGACCGAGCTCGAACCGGGCGCGGCTGGGACGTTCCTCTATCCCAGCGGCGTCGCCGCGATCGCCGCCGCGCTGCTCAGCGTGCTGTCGCCCGGCGACGAACTGCTCTGCGTCGATTCGGCCTATGATCCGACGCGGAGCCTGGCGACCGGTCTGCTCGCGCGCTTCGGCGTGGCGACGCGCTTCTACGATCCCTTGGTCGGCGGGGGCATCGCCGAGCTGATCGGCCCCGCCACCCGCGCGATCCTGATGGAGAGCCCGGGCAGCCTGACCTTCGAGGTGCAGGACGTGCCCGCGATCTGCGCCGCCGCGAAAGCGCGCGGGGTGGTGACGCTGCTCGACAATACATGGGCGACGCCCTTGCTGTTTCCCGCGATCGCGCACGGGGTCGATCTCGCGATCCTCGCGGGCACCAAATATGTGAGCGGCCATTCGGACGTGATGATCGGCTCGGTCACCGCCGCGCCCGCCCTATGGGGGCGGTTGCAGGAAACCAGCCGCCAATTGGGCCAGGTGGCAAGCCCCGACGATGCCTGGCTCGCCGCGCGCGGGCTGCGGACGATGGCGGTGCGGCTGGAGGCGCAGGGCGCGAGCGCGCGGGCGATCGCCAAATGGCTGAGCGCCCAGCCCGAGGTCGCGCGCGTCCTCCACCCGGCTTTGCCCGATTGTCCCGGGCACGCGATTTTCGAGCGCGATTTTCTCGGTGCCTCGGGGCTGTTCGGGGTGGTGCTGAAGGGCGGCGACAAGGGCCGCGTCGCGCTGCTCGACGGGCTCGAGCTGTTCGGCCTCGGCTATAGCTGGGGCGGCTATGAAAGCCTCGCCATCCCCGCCGATCCCGCGCGCCACCGCAGCGCGACCGTCTGCGATTTCGACGGACCGCTGATCCGCCTGTCGATCGGCTTGGAAGACCCCGCCGATCTGATCGCCGATCTGCGCGCCGGGCTCGACCGACTGCGCGCGGCGGAGGGGTGGTAGGGGACCGGCGCCGCGCCAATGCCGCCGGTACGCCACCAGTGGACGAACCCCGCCGCTTGCCCTAGCCAGCGCCCATGCGCTTCTTCCCGCTCGCTTTTCTCGGCCTGATCGCCGCCCCCGTCGCCGCGCAGGACACCGCGCCGCCCAAGCCGATCACGCCGCGCGCCGATCTCGCCTTTCTCTCCGATTATCGCGCGCGGGGGGTGTCGCGCAGCGAGGGCCAACCCTCGGCGCAAATCGACTTGTCCGCCGAGCACCGGAGCGGCGCTTATCTCGGCCTCACCGCGACGCGCGTCACCGGCTTCGGGAGCAACGGCGCGCCGGTCGAGCTGCAGCTTTACGCGGGGCTCCGCCGCCCGCTCGGGCGCGGCACCGCCGATCTCGGCCTCGCCTGGACGCTGTATCCGGGCGGGCGCGGCACCAGCGATTATCTCGAGCTGACCGGCGCCTATGCCGGCACGATCGGCCCGCTGACGATGACCGGGCGCCTGGCCTATGCCCCCGCGCAGCGCTCGATCGGCAGCGGGGGGCGGCGCGACGACAATCTCTACCTCGCCGCCGATGCCGATCTCGGCATTCCGGCGCGGCCGATCACGATCAATGCGCATATCGGCCATTCGAACGGCGCGCGCGGGCTGAACCCCAATGGCTTCGCGCTCAGCCCCACCGGCGATTATTGGGACTGGTCGCTCGGCGCGACCTATAGCCGGCGGCGGCTGCGGCTGGGGGTCGCCTATGTCGATACCGACATCCGCCGCGATGCCGCGCGCGCGAGCGGCTTCGCCTTCGCCAATGGCGCGCCGACCGGGGTGGTGACGCTTGGGGTTACTTTCTGATGCCCAAACCGGGTAGTGCCTAAGTTTCTTGTTGTGCGGCGCGGCAAAGTCCGGCACGTTTCGGTAACGATCGAACGACCATCCTGCGGAACGCGACCGTTCCGACCGCGATGGCATCAACGCAGGCGGGACATCGCTCTACCAAGGGGGGTGTACTATGCGAATTCTGAAGTTCTTGGCGCTTCTGGGGCTGGGCGCGGTGGCGACGCCCGCGCTCGCCGATCCCACCGATCCGCCGCCGGCGATCACGGTTTCCGGGAGCGTCGCCTTCGTCAGCGATTATCGGCTGCGCGGCGTTTCCCAATCGGATACCAAACCGGCGGCGCAGGCGGGCATCACCGTTTCGCACAAGAGCGGCGTCTATGCCGGGATTTGGGGTTCGAATCTGGCGGGCTGGGGCACGTTCGGCGGCCCCAATTTGGAACTCGACGCGATCGTCGGCTTCAAGCACGATCTGTTCAAGGGCACCGCCGATGTCGGGCTAACCTGGTATAATTATCCCGGCGGCGCGACGCTCACCGATTATGTCGAATTCTACGCCAAATATAGCCGCACCAAGGGGCCGGTCACGCTCACCGGCAGCGTCTTCTACGCGCCGCCGCAGCGCGCGCTCGCCAATTATTCGAACACGCCGTTCAGCCGCCAGCAGCTCGAGGACAATCTCTATGTCGCCGGGGACGCGGCGGTGGCGGTGCCCAAGACGCCGTTCACGCTCAAAGGCCATATCGGCTATTCGGCGGGCAATCCCGGGCTCGGCCCCAATGGCACCAGCGTCGCGCCGACGGGCAAATATGTCGATTATGCGGTGGGCGGCGACGTGACGTGGCGCAATTTGACCTTCAACCTAAGCTATGTCGCGACCGATATTTCGGCCGCCGACGCCGCGCGGCTGGCGCCGCAATTCACGCGCGGGCAAAATGGATCGGGGTCGATCTCGAACGGGACGGCGGTGATTTCGCTCACCGCGACGTTCTGAGGAGGGACGGCGGCTCGGCCCGGCCGAGCCGCTATTGCGGCGTCTTGGTTCGCGCCGCCTGGCCATCGCCTTCGGGGGCGGCGACGATGTCGCGCGTGGTCGCGCCCTTGTCGATCACTTGCGTCTTGGGGTCGCCCACTTCGGAGCGCACCCCCGGCGCGATCTGATCGCCGCCCGCTTGTTCGACCACCGCCGCCTCGCCGGGCGGGCGCTGGACGGGGCCGCCGAACAGGGCCTCCAGCGCGAGCGTGTTCGGATTCTGATCCTGCGGACGCGGCGCGCCGGGCTTGGGCGGCACCAGCGCGTAATCGGGCGGGATCACCAAAGGCGCCTGGCGCGCGACCGCATATTCATTGGGCTTGACTCGGTTCAGGCCACTGCCGCCGCCGCAGCCCGTCACCAGGACGGCCGTGCCGACCGCCAGAAATGCCAAAGCGCGCGTCATTGTCCTGTCTCCACCCGGCTGCTCGGCCGTTCGCGCACCAAGAAGGCGCGCGCGAGCAGCACTATGACCCCTGCACTAATCGCCGCATCCGCCAGATTGAAGACCAAAAACGGGCTCCACTCGCCGAAATGCAGATCGGCGTAATCGACCACATAGCCCAACCGCACGCGATCGAGGATATTGCCGAGCGCGCCCCCCAGCACCAGCCCCAGCGCCGCCTGATCCCAGCGCCGCCCCTCGCGCCACATCCAGCCGACGACCCCCGCCGCGATCGCCGCCGTCATCGCGACGAGCAGCCAGCGCGCGGTCTCGCTATCGGCGCGCAAAAACCCTAGCGAAATGCCGCTGTTCGCCACGAAGCGCAGCCGGAAGATCGGCAGCAAGTCCATTGGCGCGCCGGCGAGCAGATCGAGCTGGAGCGGGCCGGTGACATAATATTTCACCAGCTGATCGAGCGCGAAAATACCGGCGGCAACCGCCAGGCCGAGAACGGGCAGCTTCATGCGACCATCTCCGTGCAGCGCGCGCACAGCGCGCCGTCTGCGCTGACTTCGGGCAGATGGCGCCAACAGCGGCCGCATTTATGGTCATCCGTCCGCGCGACGGCGAGGGCATCGCCCGCGGCGACGGTGCCGGAGATGAACAGCTCGGCCAACAGCGCGGCTTCCGCGGGCAGCGTGGGCAAGGTCACCCGCGCTTCCAGGCCCGAGCCGATTTCCTTGGCGCGCCGCATCGGCTCGATCGCGGCGAGCACCTCGGTGCGCAGCGCGCGCAGCGCGGTCCAGCGCTCGACCAGGGCAGCGCCTGGATCCTCGCCGTCATTCCCGCGAAGGCGGGAATCCATTCCGGCGGCCGTCTGCCCGTCTGGACCCCCGCTTGCGCGGGGGTGACGATCGAGCGGCAACGCCGGCCACTCCAGCAGATGCACGCTCTCCGCATCTGGATAGCGCGTGCCCCACACTTCCTCCGCCGTGAACACGATCACCGGCGCCGCATAGCGGATCAGCGCGTGGAACAGCGTGTCGAGCACCGTGCAATACGCCCGCCGCTTGAGCGTCCCCTCGGGCAAGTTCGGGCCAACATCGCAATAAAGCGCGTCCTTCCGGATATCGAAATAGAAAGCGCTCAAATCCTCGTTCGCGAAATCGGTGAGCAGGCGGACGTAGCGGTTGAACTCATAGGTCTCCGCCGCCACGCGCAATTCGCGGTCGAGCTTGGCGAGGAGCGCGAGCATATAGCGCTCGAGCTCGGGCATCTCGTCCACCGCCACCCGTTCGGCGTCGTCGAAGCCTTCGAGCGCGCCGAGCAGATAGCGGAAGCTGTTGCGCAGCTTGCGATATTGATCGGCGACGCCGGCGAGGATTTCCTTGCCGATCCGGTGATCCTCGGTGAAATCGACCGAGAGCGCCCAGAGCCGCAAAATGTCCGCGCCATAATCCTTCATCAGATCGAGCGGGTTGACCGTGTTGCCCAGCGACTTGGACATTTTCATGCCCTTGGCGTCCATCGTGAAGCCATGGGTGAGCACCGCGTCATAGGGCGCGCGGCCGCGCGTGCCGCTCGCTTCGAGCAGCGAGGATTGGAACCAGCCGCGATGCTGGTCGCTGCCTTCGAGATAAAGGTCCGCCGGCCAACGCAGATCGGGCCAGCGCCCGCTATCGAGCACGAAGGCGTGCGTGCTGCCGCTGTCGAACCACACGTCCAAAATGTCGAACACCTGCTCGTAATCCTCGGCGCGATAGGCGTCCCCGAGATATTCCTGCGCGCGCTCGGCGGTCCAGGCGTCGACCCCGCTCTCGCGAATCGCGGCGACGATGCGGGCGTTGACGGTTTCGTCGCGCAAATAGCGCCCGGTCTGGCGGTGGACGAACAAGGTGATCGGCACCCCCCAGGCGCGCTGGCGGCTGAGCACCCAATCGGGCCGCCCTTCGACCATCGAGCGAATGCGGTTGCGGCCCTTGGGGGGGTAGAAGGTCGTGGCGTCGATCGCGGCCAGCGCGCGGGCGCGGAGGGTGTCGGCCCCTCCACCACGCTCCGCGTGGTCCCCCTCCCCAAGCAAGCTTGGGGAGGAATTGTCTTCGGTCCTCCCCAAGCTCGGCTTGGGGAGGGGGACCGCCGGCGAAGCCGGTGGTGGAGGGGCCGCGCCGCCCAGGCTCTGCGGCGCGCTCTGCGCGCCGATCGACCGATTGCGATCGTCCCCCGGACGATCGCTTTTCATCGGCCGATCCATCGGCACGAACCATTGCGGCGTGCAGCGGAAGATCAGTTTCGCCTTGGAGCGCCAGCTATGCGGATAGCTATGCTTATAATCCGCGCTCGCCGCGAGCAGCGCGCCGGCCTCGCCCAAAGCGGTGCAGATCGGACCATCGGGGGCGTTGAACTTGGGGTTGATCACGCTCCCCTGCCCGCCGAGCCAGGGCCAATCGGCACGGTACTTGCCGTCCGCCTCCACCGCGAAGACGGGGTCGAGCCCATGCGCCTTGCACAGCGCGAAATCATCCTCGCCATGATCGGGGGACATATGGACGAGGCCGGTGCCCTGATCGGTGGTGACGAACTCGCCGGGGAGGAAGGGGCGCGGCCGCAGGAAGAATTCGGCGAGGGGGCTGTCCGTGCGGATACTAAGCCCCTCCCCTTTAGGGGAGGGGGTGGGGTGGGGGCTGTCTGAACCGGGTGCGGCGCTCGCTGCACCGCCCCCACCCCCAACCCCTCCCCTAAAGGGGAGGGGCTCGAAGAATTTGGCCATCGGGTGGCGTGCCTTGGCGCCGGCGAGGGCGGCGCCTTGGACTTGCGCGCCGGCAACGGCGCCCATCTGTTCGGCCAGCGTCGAACCGGCAAACTGACCATCATTGAACGAGAGGCCTGCGCGCCTCAGAAAGTGCTCAATTAGGTCGAAAGCAACAACATAACGTCGGCCGTCTGTCGCTGCGAAATGCAGGTAATAAACCTCCTCCCCATAAGCGATCGCCTGGTTCACCGGGATCGTCCACGGCGTCGTCGTCCAGATCACCGCGTGCGCGCCGACCAGTTCGGGCGCGTTGGGCGCCTCGACGATCTCGAACGCCACGTCGATCTGCGTCGAGACGATATCCTCATATTCCACCTCGGCCTCGGCGAGCGCGGTCTTTTCCACCGGCGACCACATCACCGGCTTGGCGCCGCGATAAAGCTGCTCGCTCGCGGCGAACTTCATCAGCTCGGCGACGATCACCGCCTCGGCCTGGAAATCCATCGTCAGATAGGGATGATCCCAATCGCCCAGAATGCCGAGCCGCTTCAGCTGCTCGCGCTGGGTATCGACCCATTTCTGCGCATAGGCCCGGCACTGCGCGCGGAATTCGGCCGGGGGCACCTCGTCCTTGTTCTTCTTCGCCTTGCGATATTCCTCCTCGACCTTCCATTCGATGGGGAGGCCGTGGCAATCCCAGCCGGGCACGTACGGCGCGTCATAGCCCATCAGGTTGCGCGTGCGGCACACCATGTCCTTCAGGATATGGTTGAGCGCATGGCCGATATGCATGTCGCCGTTCGCATAGGGCGGGCCGTCATGCAGGATGAATTTCTCGCGCCCCCGCCGCGCCGCGCGCAGCCGTTCGTAGAGCCCGGCTTCCTGCCAGCGCGCGAGAATGCCCGGCTCCTTCGCGGGCAGCCCGGCTTTCATCGGAAAATCGGTCTTGGGCAGGAAAACGGTATCGCGCCAGTCGCGCGGAGTGGGGGCGTCGCTCATGGGGCACCGGCTCTAACCGCTCTTGGCGCCCGCGTCACGCGCTTCGCTTTGGTACGCGCGGCGGGGCTTTTCTGTTGGTGAAAATCAATCTAGGCGAGCGGCGTCGCCTGTGGGGGGAGGGGGAAGATGCGCGCTATTCTTTTGGCAATCGGCTTGAGCTCGGCGAGCGCCGCCGCCGCGCAGACACCGGGCGCGCCCGATCCGGCGCCCGCGCCCAGCACCCCCGCCCCCACTCCGCCCGCCGCGCGCCCCGGCGGCTTCAGCTTCGGCCCCTATCCGCCGGGCTGGCAGATCGACGTCGGCCCGGGCGTGCTCGCGGTGCCGCAATTCCCGGGGAGCAACGGCTTGCGCGTGCTGCCGATCCCCGCGCTCGACATTCGCTACAAGAACCAGTTCTTCGCCTCGGTGCAGACGGGGATCGGCTATAATCTGGTCAACGAGCGCCATCTGCGCGCGGGGCCGATCCTGCGCCCCGAATTCGGCCGCACCAGCCGCGACATCGCGCGCTTCCCGGGGCTGCGCCGCATTTCCTTCGCGCCCGAAGTCGGCGGGTTCATCACCTGGCAGCCCGATTTCTTCACCAGCGTGCAAGTGGAGGTGCGCCAGGCGCTGGGCGGGCACGAAGGGTTGATCGCCGATCTGTCGCTCAGGCGGGTGAAGCTCGCGGGCAAATGGACGCTGGGGTATGGCGGGCGCCTGCGCTTCGCCGATCAACGCTACAACCGCCGCTATTTCGGGGTAACCCCGGCCGAGGCCGCGACCAGCGGGCTCGCCGCTTATGCGCCCGGCGGCAATTTGAACGACATCGGCGTCTCCGCCTTCGTCTCGCGCCGGCTGGGGGGCAAATGGAGCGCGAACGGCTTCGTCAGCTATTCGCGGCTGCTGCTCGAGGCGGCCGATTCGCCGATCACCCGCAGCCGCTTCGGCAGCGCCAATCAGGTGACTTTGGGGGCGACGCTCAGCTACCGTTTCCGCTTCCAATAAGGCTCACAGCAACACGTCGAGCCCGTGGAGCACGAGCCCGACGAGCCCGCCGACGATCGTGCCGTTGATGCGGATATATTGCAGATCGCGCCCAACGGCATTCTCCAGCCGCTGCGTCACGGTCTGGGTGTCCCAGCCGCGCACCGTTTCCGAGACGAGCCGAACGACGCCGTCGCCATAATCGGCGGCGAAGCCCACCGCCGCGCGGCGGGTGAAGCGATTGACCGCCGCCGCCAGCCGCGGCTCGCGCTGGAGCGTCTCGCCGAGTTGGCGTAGCGCCTCGCCGAGCCGGCCGTGGCGCACGCCGCCGGGCGCGCGCGCGAGCCGCAGCAGCGCATGGCGGCCGCTTTCCCAGAGCCCGTCGAGCCAGGCCTGCATCGCCGGATTGTCGATGATCTCCTGCTTCAGCTTATCGACCCGCGCCTGCATCGCCGGGCTATGCTGAAGATCGTCGGCGAGCTGGGCGAGCGCTTCCTCGATCTTGGCGCGCATCGGGTGCGCGCGGTCCTCGCCCATTTGCACGAGCAATTGCTGCAAGCCGTCGATGATCTTGTTGGCAAGCGTTTCGTCGAGCCCGGTCCAGCGCATCAGCGAGCCCGAGCGTTCGTGGACGACTCCGCGAATCAGCGCTTCGTTCGCCTCGAGCGTGCGCCCCGACCAATGGACGATCCCGGCGATCAGCGGCAGATGCCGGTCCTTGGCGATCGCCGCCGCCAGCGCCTGGCCGATCAGCGGCGCGATGTCGAGCGCGCGCAGCCGGTTGCCGATCGTCTGCTTCACCATCCCGCCCAGCCGCTGCTGATCGAGCGCGTCGAGCAGATCGGCGAACAGCCGCCCCGCCCCCGCGCGTAGCCGGCTGTCGCGCGCGCCGGGCTGGGCGAGCCAGCGCCCGAGCGCGCCGGCCACGTCCGCGCGCCGCATCCGCCGCGCGACGACCGCGGGGATCAGGAAGTTCGAGCGCAGGAAATTGGCGAGCGTGTCGCCGATGCAATCCTTGTTGCGCGGCACGATCGCGGTGTGGGGGATGGGGAGACCGAGCGGGTGGCGGAACAGCGCGGTCACCGCGAACCAATCGGCGAGCCCGCCGACCATCGCCGCCTCGGCGAAGGCGCGCGCGAAGCCGATCGCGGGGTGCGCCGGGCCGATCCAGCGGCAGGCGATGAACACGCCGGCCATCAGTAGCAGCAGCGCGGTCGCGACCAGCCGCATCCGCACCAGGCCCGGCGGCGGCGTCAGTCGGGCGGGGCGATCGAACGCGACCATCGCCGCAACAATCCCCCAAGCGGGGGATTGTTCAAGAGCCTATTCCGCCGGCTGCGCCGCGCCGCCGCGATAATCGATCGGCCGGCGCGCGCCGCCCTCGATCATCGGGCCATGTTCGTCGCCCGGCTTATAGGTGAGCAAGCGGCGCGACAGGCGCGGGCCGATCCACCCCTCGATGCCCACCGCGAGCGAGAAGCTCGCCGGCACGATCAGCAGCGTGAGCAAGGTCGACAGCGTCAGGCCGCCGATCACCGTCACCCCCATCGGCGCGCGCCAGCTGCCGTCGCCCGTCAGCGACAGCGCGACCGGCACCATGCCCGCGACCATCGCGACCGTGGTCATCACGATCGGCTGCGCGCGCTTGTGGCCCGCGTCGAGGATCGCCTCGGTGGTGGGCACGCCCTTGGCCATTTCCTCGAGCGCGAAGTCGATCAGCAGGATCGAATTCTTGGCGACGATGCCGAGCAGCATCAGCAGCCCGATATAGACGGGCAGCGACACCGCGTCGCCCGAAACGCGCAGCGCGAGCGCCGAACCGAGCGGGGCGAGCAACAGCGAGGCGAGGTTCACCAGCGGCGGCATCAGCCGTTTGTAAAGCAGCACCAGCACCGCGAAGACGAGCAAAATGCCCGAGATCACCGCGATGATGAAGTTCATGATCAGCTCGGCCTGCCATTTGTCGTTGCCGACCTTCAGCCGCGTGATCCCGGCGGGCGCGTTCTTCAGCGCGGGCAGCGCGTCGATCTTGGGATTGGCGTCGCCGGTCACCTTGCCGGGGGCGAGATCGGCGCCGATGGTGATGCGGCGGGTGAGATTGGCGCGCTGGATCAGCGTCGGCCCCGCGCCGAAGCTGATGTCGGCGACCGATTTGAGCGGCACCGCGCCGCCGCTCGCGGTCGGCACCGGCAGATTTTCGATCGTCGACAAATTGCGCCGCGAGCCTTCGCTGAGCGCCACGCGAATCGGGATTTGCCGGTCCGAGAGCGAGAATTTGGCGGTGTTCTGATCGATGTCGCCCAGAGTGGCGATGCGGATCGATTGGCTGAGCGCGGCGGTGCTCACCCCCAGATCGGCGGCGAGATCGAGCCGCGGCTTGATCGTGATCTCGGGCTTCTGCAAATCGCCGACCACGCGCGGCGCGCGCAGCTCGGGGATGGTCCCCATTTCATCGACCAGCCGATTGGCGGTCGCCTTGAGCAGATCGGGATCGCTGCCGACGAGCGTGACGGTGATGTCGCGGCCCGAGGAACCGCCGCCGCCCTGGGCTTGGAAGAAGACGCGCGCGTCGGGAATCGCGGCGAGTTCGGGGGCATAAGCGCGTTCGAACTCGGTCGAGGTGCGATCACGCTCGCGCTTGAGCGTGAGGAAAATACCCGCGCTCGCGGGATCGACGCTCATGAACGCCGATTGCACCTCGGGCGCCTCTTGCACCACCGCCAGCGCGCGCTCGGCGGTGCGCCGCGTCGCCTCGAGCGTGGTGCCCGGCGCCATGGTGATTTGGATCTGGCTGAAATCGCTGTTGAGCTTGGGCTGGAAGCTTTGCGGGATCGGCCCGAACAGCCCGGGGAAGCCGCCGAAGGTGAAAATCATCGCGACGAACGACAGGCCGCCGATCGTGACCGTCTTCCAGCGGTGGCGCATCGTCCAGCGCAGCGCCTCCATATATCGGTCCATCAGCCAGCCTTCGCCATGTTCGGCATGGCCCTTGGCTTTGAGGAAATAGGCGGCGACCATCGGCGTGATCATCCGCGCGACGCCCAGGCTCAGCAGCACCGCCACGACCACGGTGAGCCCGAAATTCTTGAAGAACTGCCCCGAAATGCCGGGCATCAGCGCGACCGGCATGAACACCGCGACGATCGACATGGTGGTCGCGAGCACGGCGAGGCCGATTTCGTCGGCGGCGTCGATCGCGGCCTGATAGGCGCTTTTGCCCATGCGCATATGGCGCACGATGTTCTCGATCTCGACGATCGCGTCATCGACCAGCACCCCCGCCACCAGGCTGAGCGCGAGCAGGCTGAGGAAATTGAGCGAAAAGCCAAGCAGGTCCATGAAGAAAAAGGCGGGAATCGCCGACAGCGGAATCGCGATCGACGAGATCACCGTCGCGCGCCAATCGCGCAGGAACAGCATCACCACCACGACCGCGAGCACCGCGCCCTCGATCATCGCCTCGATCGCCGAATGATATTGTTTTTCGGTATAATGCGCCGAGGTCCACAGCTCGGTGAACTTGACCTTGGGATTGGCCTTTTCCAGCTCGGCGAGCGCCTTCACCGCCTCGCGATAGACGGTCAAATCCGAAGCGCCCTTGGCGCGCTTGATGTCGAAGGCGAGCACTTGATGCCCGTTCATCACCGCCATCGCGCGCTGTTCGCCGTAGAGATCCTTGACCTGCGCGATGTCGGACAATTTGATCCGGCGCCCGCCGCCCAGCGCGATTTCGGTATCGGCGAGCGCGCCGGCGCTGCGCGCATTGGCGAGCACCCGCACCGATTGTTCGGAGCCCGCGATCTCGGCGCGACCGCCGGCGGCGTTGAGGTTGGTCGCGCGCAGCTGCTGGTTGACCTGCACCGCCGTCAGCCCGAGCGATTGGAGCTTCAACGGATCGAGGATGACGCGAATCTCGCGGCTCACCCCGCCGGTGCGCGTCACCGCCGCGATGCCGCCGAGCGAGCGCAGCTTTTTCGACACCGTATCATCGACATACCAGCTCAGCTGTTCGAGCGTCATGTCGGTGCCTTCGGCCGAGAAAAAGGCGAGCGAATCATCGCCCGCGTCGACGCGCGAGACCTGCGGCTCCAAAATCCCATCGGGCAATTCGCTGCGGATCTGGGTGATCGCGTTGCGCACGTCGTTCACCGCGCGGTCGATCGGGGTGCCGATGCGGAACGTCACGAAAGTACGGCTGAAACCTTCGCCGAGGGTGGTATTGACCTCGTCGACGCCGTTGATGTTGCGCACCGCGGTTTCGACCTTGCGCGCGACTTGATTCTCGAGCTCGGTGGGCGCGGCGCCGGGCTGGGTGACCTCGACGATCGCGGCGGGGAAATCGATGTCGGGGTTGTTCGCCACGCTCATCCGCATGAACGCGACCACACCCGCGAGCAGCAGCGCCGCGAACAGCACCAGCGGCGGCACCGGATTGCGGATCGACCAGGCCGAGATATTGCGGAAGTTCATCGCCCGTTCCTTGCTCGATCGCTCAACGCGTCGGTTTCGCCGCGACCGGGATCACCTTCTGCCCCGGGTTCAAGAACGCCCCCGCCGAGACGACGACGCGCTCGTCGCCCACCAACCCTTGCGTGATCGCCACGCCCTCGTCGGCGACGGTACCGACCTTCACCGCGCGCCGCTCGGCCTGGTTCTTGGCGTCGATCACATAGACGTAATTGCCCTTGTCGTCGCTCTGCAGCGCGCTTTGCGGCAGCAGCGGCACGCTCGCGGTGCCGGCGACGATCTCGGCCGAGGCGAAGCCGCCGGGGCGCAGCAGCGGATCATAGCCGAGCGCGACCCGCGCGGTGCCGAGTCGGCTCTGCGGATCGATCACCGGCGCAATCTGCCACACCCGGCCAGAAAAGCTGCGGCCGACGCCGACCGGCGTCACCTCCGCGCTCGCGCCGACTTTCATCTGCGCGAGATCGCCTTCGCTGAGCGTCGCGCGCAGTTCGAGCTCGCCGCCCTTGGCGATGCGGAACAAGGTGCCCGAGGCCGGGCTCACCACCTGGCCCGGCTCGACCGCGCGCGTCAGCACCAGCCCCGCCGCCGGCGCGCGAATCGCGAGCCGCGCGGTGCGCGCGCGCGTTTCGGCGAGCTGCGCCTCGGCGACTTTCACCCGCGCGAGCGCGGCGTCGCGCGTCGCGGTGCGGCGATCGAGATCGGCCTTGGAGATGAAACCGCGCGCGACCAGCTGCTGGGCGCGATCGAGCTCGGATTGCGCGAGCCGCGCATCGGCGCGCGCGACCGCGATGCTGGCGGCGAGCTGCGCCTGGGTCTGTTCCTGCACCGAGCGATCGATCGTCGCGAGCATTTGGCCCGCGCGCACCCAATCGCCGGGTTGGACGAGCACCGCTTCGACCAGCCCACCCTCGCCCGCGACGCCGACCGGCATATCGACTCGCGCGCCGAGCGTGCCCGTCGCGGTGATGCCGCGCGCCACTTGCTGGCGACCGGGGACCGTCACCGTCACGCTCGGCACTTGCGTCTTGGGCTTGGCGTCGCTCGTCGGCGCGGCGCCTTGGGGGCGCAAGCCGTACCAGATGGCGAGCGCGGCGAGCGCGGCGGCGACCAGCGCCACGATCCATCGGCGACGGCGCACCGGCGCGGGCTTGTGCTCGGTCAGTAATTGTGCGTCCATCATCTTGCCCGGCTCGTAGTTCATGCCCACGCCTTTCCAGCGACCCCGCGTCGCGCTCGCGCCGCGTTGTGTTACTGTATTGTAGATTTACGTCACCCGCCTCAAGGCCCTTGCCGTGGCGCGCCCCCGTGGCGGTTTTTCGCGCTTTTTGCAAGCGCGCTGGCGGCCGACCGGGCGATTTCGCGGCACCGCGGCAAGGCGCGCGTACGCGGGCGCACCGTTCAGCTTGGCGGCAGGCGGCGGCGGGCAATAGACTCGCCACCGGCGATTCGGCCCGGCGAAAGAGGGAGTGGCCCATGCGCAAATCGATGCTCGCGATGCTGTTGTTGGCGGCCCCCGTCGCGGTCGGCGCGCAGCTGCCGGCGCCACCGGCGGCGCTGCCCGAAGGCGCGGTGCTCGACGTGCAGGCCGAGGGCAAGATCGCGCGCGCGCCCGATCAGGCGCGGGTGAGCGCGGGGGTGGTCGCGCAAGCGGCGAGCGCCGAGGCGGCGATGCGCGCCCAGGCCGAGCAAATGGCGCGCGTGCTCGCCGCGCTCGATCGCGCCGGCATCGCCGCGCGCGACGTGCAGACGACGCGCGTCTCGCTCCAGCCGCAATATCGCTATGCCCAGGATCAAGCGCCGGTGATCACCGGCTATCAGGCGGCGAGCCAGGTCTCGTTGCGCTTTCGCGACATCGCGCGCGCCGGGGCGGTGCTCGACGCGCTGGTGCGCGCGGGCGCGAACCAAATCGAGGGACCGAGCCTGGGCTTCGCCGACCCCGAGGCGGTGCTCGACGAGGCGCGCGCGCAAGCGGTGGCCCGGGCGCGCGCCCGGGCGGAACTTTATGCCAAGGCGGCGGGGCTGCGCGTCGCGCGGATTCTGGCGATCAGCGAGGGCGGCCCGAGCTTCGCGCCGCCGGTGCCGGTCGCCTATGCGATGGCGCGGAGCGAAGCCAAGGCCGAGACGATCTTGCGGCCCGGCGAGAGCGAGGTGAGCGCGACCGTCTCGGTGCGGTTCCTGCTGCAATGAAAAAGGGCCGGCGCGAGGGCCGGCCCAGTCGAGTTGGGAGCTAGCGCGATTTCCCGGGTATCAGCCGCCGGCTGGGAAATCGCGACCGATCAGACGTGCCCTCAGCGGACCGCGCCGCGACGCACCAAATTCACCAGCGCGAGCAAGATGATCGCACCGACCAGCGACGTAATGAACGAATAAACGGTGATCCCGTCGTTGATCGAGCCGCGGAACAACAGACCACCGATAAAGGCACCGATGATCCCGACGACGATATTGAGCACCAGACCCTGTTGGGCATCGGTGCGCATCACCATGCTCGCCAGCCAACCGACGATGCCGCCGACCACGAGCCACACGATAAGACCAATGAGATCCATGACGTTTCGCCTCCACTGCCACGCCCGGACGTGGCCGGGCAGATGCGGTAGAGACGC
>LWDI01000063.1:4184-4448 GCA_002083475.1 Proteobacteria bacterium SG_bin5 | reverse complement strand
CCGCCCAGCCGCCGTCGCGTGTGGCGACGAACGCCCGGCCGCTGCCCAAGCGGCAGCCGCGCGCCGCCTCGGCGACGATCCCAGCGGCGCCGAGCGGCAATTTGCCGCTGGCGATCGCCACCGCCTCGTCCGCCGCGCGGCAGCGCGCGACGTCGCCGCCATCGGCGCGCGCGCACGCCGTCGCCAGCGCGCCGCACGCGACCCAGCCGTAAGACGCGATCGATCTCACCGATCGCACTCCCCGAACACGATGTCGAGCGCGCC
>LWDI01000063.1:0-4128 GCA_002083475.1 Proteobacteria bacterium SG_bin5 | reverse complement strand
ATGCGAGAAAGCCGTCGGCCGGATCTTGCAGCGATAGGGCTTGTTGCTCCCGTCGCTCACCAAATAGACGCCGAATTCGCCCTTGGGGCTTTCGGTCGCGACATAGACTTCGCCGGCGGGCACATGGAAGCCCTCGGTGTAAAGCTTGAAGTGATGGATCAGCGCTTCCATCGATTGCTTCATCTCGCCGCGCTTGGGCGGCACGACCTTGCGATCGAGGCTCGCGATCGGCCCATCGGGCATTTGCGCCAAACATTGTTTGATGATCCGCACCGATTGGCGGACTTCCTCGACGCGGACCATGAAGCGGTCGTAACAATCGCCGCGCGTGCCCACCGGCACGTCGAACTCCATCGTGGCATAAGCGTCATAGGGTTGCGACTTGCGCAAATCCCAGGGGATGCCGGCGGCGCGGATCATCGGGCCCGAAAAGCCCCATTTGATCGCGTCTTCTCGGCTCACCACCGCGATATCGACGTTGCGCTGTTTGAAGATGCGGTTGTCGACGACCAATTTCATCGCGTCTTCGAAGAGCACCGGCACGCGCCGGTCGATCCAATCGCCGATGTCGGTCAGCAGCTTCAAGGGCACGTCCTGATGCACCCCGCCGGGGCGGAACCAAGCGGCGTGCATCCGCGCGCCCGAGGCGCGTTCGTAGAAATTGAGGATGTCTTCGCGCAGCTCATACGTCCACAAGCCCGGCGTCAGCGCGCCGACGTCGATCACATGGCTCGCAAGATTGAGCATGTGGTTCGAGATGCGCGTGAGTTCCGCGAACAACACGCGCAAATATTGCGCGCGCGCGGGCACTTCGAGATCGAGCAATTTCTCGACCGCGAGCACATAGCTATGCTCCATGCACATCGGCGAGACGTAATCGAGCCGATCGAAATAGGGCAAAGCCTGGAGATAGGTTTTATATTCGATCAGCTTTTCGGTGCCGCGGTGGAGCAGGCCGACATGCGGATCGAGCCGCTCGACGATCTCGCCGTCCAGCTCCATCACCAGCCGCAGCACGCCGTGCGCGGCCGGGTGCTGGGGGCCGAAATTGATCGTGTAATTCTGGATCGCGATCTCGCCCGTCTCGGGGTCGATCGCGGCGTTGGGGCGCAGCCGTTGTTCGCGCAAATCGGTCACTGATTTTGTCCCTTGGACGGCACGACATCGGGATCCTTGGGCTCGGGGCCGGCATGGGGATGCGGCTTGCCAGCGCCCGACTGGGCGGTGCTTTCGGTGGTCTTGGGCTCGACCGCCGCCGCTTTGGGCGTCTGCGCGGCGTCGGCCTTCACGATTTCGTCGGCCTTGAGCGGAGTCGGCGCGCCCTTGGCCTCGGGGAGCTTGGCCTTTTCGTCGCCGGGCAGGATATATTCAGCACCTTCCCAGGGCGAGGTGAAATCGAACAACCGCAGATCTTGCGCGAGCTTCACCGGTTCATAGACGACGCGCTTCGATTCTTCCGAATAGCGCAGCTCGACATAGCCGGTGAGCGGGAAGTCCTTGCGCAGCGGATGGCCGCGAAAGCCATAATCGGTGAGGATGCGGCGCAGATCGTCATTGCCGGTGAAGAGCACGCCGTACATGTCGTACACTTCGCGCTCGAGCCAGCCGGCGACGGGCCACAGCCCGGTGACCGAGGGCACGGGCTTCACTTCATCGGTCAACACCCGCACGCGCAGCCGGTGGTTCCGCGTGAGCGAGAGCAGATGATAGCAAACGTCGAACCGCGCTTCGCGCTCGGGATAGTCGCAGCCGGCGATTTCCATCAGCTGCTGATATTCCAGGCCCGGCGTGTCGCGCAGCAGCGTCATCGCCTCGACCAGCCGCTCGCGATCGATGGTGAGCGACACCTCGCCCACCGCCTCGAGCGTATCGAGCAGCAGATCGCCGAGCGCGGCGCGCGCGGCGTCGATCACGCCCTCGTTGCTCGCTTGGATCGGCGCGGGCGCCCTCATCGATCGAGGCTCCCCACCCGGCGGATTTTGCGTTGGAGTTGCATGATTCCGTAAAGCAACGCCTCGGCGGTCGGCGGGCAGCCGGGGACGTAAATATCGACCGGGACGATCCGGTCGCAGCCGCGCACCACCGAATAGCTATAATGATAATAGCCGCCGCCATTGGCGCACGAGCCCATCGAGATCACGTATTTGGGGTCCGACATCTGGTCGTAGACCCGCCGCAGCGCCGGCGCCATTTTGTTGCACAAGGTGCCGGCCACGATCATCACGTCGGATTGGCGCGGCGAGGCGCGCGGGGCGGCGCCGAACCGCTCCAAATCATAGCGCGGCATGTTGACGTGGATCATCTCCACCGCGCAGCAGGCGAGCCCGAAGGTCATCCACCAGAGCGAGCCGGTGCGCGCCCATTGGAAGAGTTCCTCGGCGGTGGTGACGACGAAGCCCTTGTCGGTCAGCTCGTCGTTGAGCCCCGTGAAAAAGGCTTGGTCGGGCAGCGTCCCATCGGCGGGGACGCGCGAAAGCTCTACTCCCAATCCAGGGCTCCCTTCTTCCAGGCATAGGCCAGGCCCAGCGCGAGTTCGGCGATGAAGATCATCATCGCGAACCAGGCGGTCCAGCCCAGCGTGAAGACCGAGACCGCCCAAGGATAGATGAAGGCGGCCTCGAGGTCGAAAATGATGAACAAAATGGCGATCAGATAGAAGCGCACGTCGAACTGGCTACGGCTATCCTCGAAGGCGGGGAAGCCGCATTCATATTCGGCGAGCTTTTCCGGCGTCGGATTGTGCGTGCCAGTGACGCGCGAGACGAGCATCGGTAGGAACACGAACGCACTCGACAGCACCAGCGCGACGGCCAGGAACAGCAGGATCGGCAGATATTGCGACAGGTCGACCAAGGGGCGGTTCCATGCGCTGGGGGTGGGTTCGCGGGCGCTTCTAGGGCGATGCCCGCCATGGGGCAAGGCCGCGTTGCGCTCTGCGCCGTCATATGGGGCGAAGCCCAATTTTCTCAACCAGTTGGTGCGTTTGACGGCGGTATTTTGGCGCGCCGGCCGCGCCATGGTCAGGCGCGCTGGACCGCATTAGGCTGGGGCGCGATGCTGATCGACGACGCGACCGCCGACGACCTGCCCGCCATCCTCGCGATCACCAACGCGGTGATCGCCGAGACCAACGCGATCTGGCGCGATACGCCCACCGATCTCGCCGAGCGCGAAGCCTGGTGGCGCGATCGGGTGGAGGCGGGCTTTCCGGTCCTCGTCGCGCGCGATGGCGGCGTGCTGGGGTTCGCGAGCTATGGCCCGTTCCGCCTGGGCGACGGCTATCGCTTCACGGTCGAGCATAGCGTCCATGTCGCGGGCGCGGCGCGGGGGCGTGGGGTGGGCACCGCGCTGCTCGAGGCGCTGATCGCGCGGGCGCAAAGCGCCGGGCTGCGGATGATGGTCGCCGGGATCGATGCCGAGGCGCATGCCTCGCTGCGGCTCCACGCGCGGCTGGGGTTCGTCGAGGTCGGCCAGCTCGCGGGGGTGGGCCGAAAGGGCGGCGCGTGGCGGGACTTGGTGTTCCTGCAAAAACGGCTCGCGACCGGCGCGCAAAAAGCGGGCGGGTCGGAGCCCGCCCCAGGTCCCTGACCTCAGTCGCGTCCGCTCGAAAGTTCGGCGATCGCCGTGTCGATGCCGCGCAGCGCCTCGGCGCGTTGCGCCTCGCTCATCGCCGTGTTGGCGAGGATCGCGGCGCGCGCCTGCCGCACGCCATCGAGCGCGGCGCGGCGGGCGCTCCGTTCGATGTCGCGGCTATTCATCGCCACTTCAGCGGCGCGGTCGGCCTGCTCGCGCGCCCGCTTGGTGACGAGCTCGATCCGATCGCGGCAGATGACGATCAGCTCGCGCGCGCCCTTCTTGCGATGCTCGACGACCGGCCGCTCGCCACTCCCGCAGTTTTCATCGTGCAGCTCGGGCCAGCGGCCTTCGGCGAAATGCTTGAGAATGATCGACCGTTCGGCTTCCCCGGGCACGAACACGCGCGTGCCCCGCCGGTCGTCGCTCAAGGTGATGCGGACTTCCTTGCGGGCGCCGACGGGCGGCGCCGGCGGCAGCGGCGGCGCGGGCGGATCGACCGCCTCGGGCGCCACGGGCGCTTGCGGCGCTTGCGGCGCATCAGGCGCATCGGGC